>NZ_JALNPM010000018.1:0-20334 GCF_024520875.1 Pantoea sp. Ft-CA_14
TTTCCGGTTTGCCGTGTCAGTGGAGGCGCATTATAGGGAACGGCTCAGATAGCGCAAGTGCAAATTGAGACTTTTTTACTGACCGTTCATTTTGCACTCAAAAGGAGTATTAAATAAGCAAAAACCCCTCAAAAGGGCAAAAAAAACGGGCCAGAGGCCCGTTTTTCATTCCACACCCTTACTGATGTGCAGTAATGATGTTGTTCTCCACATCCATTTCGATGGTTTTGCCTGGCACCAGCGAACCGGCAAGGATCTGCTGAGCCAGCGGGTTCTCGATCTGCTGCTGTATCGCACGTTTCAGCGGACGTGCACCGTAGACTGGATCATATCCGTTCTCCGCCAGCAGTTTGATCGCATCATCAGAGATGTGCAGCTGATAACCCCGTTCATCCAGACGTTTGTACAGCCGCTGCAGCTGAATCTGCGCAATGGACGCAATATGTTTCTCAGCCAGCGGATGGAACACCACCACCTCATCAATACGGTTGACGAACTCAGGACGGAAATGCTGTCCGACCACACCCATCACGATATCTTTCATTTCCGGGTAGCTGAGATTGCCGAACCGCTCCTGGATTAAATCTGATCCCAGGTTAGAGGTCATAATCACCACGCTGTTACGGAAATCGACCGTCCGGCCCTGCCCATCCGTCAGACGCCCATCATCCAGCACCTGCAGCAGAATGTTAAAGACATCAGGATGCGCTTTCTCTACTTCATCCAGCAGGATGACCGAATAAGGCCGACGGCGCACAGCTTCGGTCAGATAACCGCCCTCTTCATAGCCGACATAACCCGGAGGTGCACCCACCAGCCGTGATACTGAGTGTTTTTCCATAAATTCGGACATGTCGATACGAACCATCGCATCGTCACTGTCGAACAGGAAATTAGCCAGCGCTTTACACAACTCCGTCTTACCGACCCCGGTTGGCCCCAGGAACAGGAAGGAACCGATAGGCCGGTTTGGATCAGAAAGGCCTGCGCGACTACGGCGAATAGCATTTGATACCGCCTCAACCGCTTCATCCTGTCCGATGACCCGGCCATGTAAGTCCTGCTCCATGCGCAGTAACTTATCGCGCTCACCTTCCATCATTCGTGCGACCGGAATACCGGTCCAGCGTGCCAGCACATCGGCAATCTCCACATCGGTTACCCGGTTACGCAGTAACTTCATGGTCTTGCCTTCCGCCTGAGTCGCTGCGGCTAGCTGTTTTTCCAGTGCCGGAATTTTACCGTACTGCAGCTCTGACATCTGAGCGAGGTCACCCTGGCGACGTGCCTGCTCTAAATTCAGACGCGCCTGCTCAAGTTCCGCTTTGATGTTCTGCGTGCCGGACAGCGAGGCTTTCTCTGTCTTCCACTCATCTTCCAGCTCGGCGTATTCGCGCTCTTTCTGGTTGAGCTCGGTTTCCAGCATTTCAAGACGCTTGATGCTGGCATCGTCCGCCTCTTTCTTCAGCGCCTGCTGCTCCAGCTTCAGCTGAATGATACGGCGCTCCAGGCGATCCAGTGATTCCGGCTTCGAGTCCATCTGCATACGAATGCTGGAAGCTGCCTCATCGATCAGGTCAATCGCTTTATCCGGCAGCTGCCGGTCAGCAATATAACGATGAGACAGGGTCGCCGCCGCAACAATCGCCGGGTCAGTGATCTGCACATGGTGATGCAGTTCATAACGCTCTTTCAGACCACGCAGAATGGCGATGGTATCTTCCACACTCGGCTCAGCCACAAAGACTTTCTGGAAACGACGCTCCAGCGCGGCATCTTTTTCAATGTACTGGCGATACTCATCAAGCGTAGTGGCACCCACACAGTGCAGTTCACCACGCGCCAGCGCAGGTTTAAGCATATTGCCGGCGTCCATCGCACCGTCCGCTTTACCGGCTCCCACCATGGTGTGCAGCTCGTCGATAAACAGAATGACGTTGCCTTCCTGTTTCGACAGGTCACTCAGTACGCCTTTCAGACGCTCTTCGAATTCACCGCGATATTTCGCCCCGGCCACCAGCGCACCCATATCCAGTGCCAGTACCCGACGTCCTTTCAGACCCTCAGGCACTTCACCATTGATGATGCGCTGCGCCAGCCCTTCGACAATCGCGGTTTTACCCACGCCAGGTTCACCAATCAGTACCGGGTTGTTTTTGGTACGGCGCTGCAGAACCTGGATGGTGCGGCGAATCTCTTCGTCACGACCGATGACCGGATCGAGTTTGCCCTTCTCTGCCCGCTCGGTCAGGTCGATAGTGTATTTTTTTAAAGCCTGGCGCTGATCTTCAGCCCCCTGATCGTTCACGTTGTCTCCTCCCCGCATCTGTTCAATCGCACTGGTGATTTTTTCACGCGTTGCGCCCGCTGCTTTGAGCAGATCGGCCAGTGAGCCCCGCGATTCCAGGGCGGCCAGAACAAATAATTCGGATGAAATAAAGTTATCGTTGCGCTTCTGTGCCAGCTTGTCGCACAGGTTTAATACCCGGACGAGGTCAGATGAGGGTTGTACATCGCCTTCGCTGCCTTCAACTTGTGGCAGGCGATCAATAGCCTGCTCAACCTGAGCGCGAAATGGCGTAACGTCGACACCGGCCGAAGTCAGTAAAGGTGAAACCGATCCGCCTTCCTGTTTGAGCAATGCGCTCATCAGATGCAGAGGTTCGATGAATTGATTGTCGTGTCCCAGAGCGAGGGACTGCGCGTCGGCGAGAGCCAGCTGAAATTTATTAGTAAGACGATCCAGACGCATAATTCCTCCCATTACAGGTCAAAATGCTACTGGAGATTAAATGAGGTCATCCCTCAAAATTTCAAGGTTAATGACCTGAGATTTGAGTAAAAAATACGCTAACTGGACCGTCTTATGGCGTAAGGTTATAACAGCCAGATCAAAGTTGCCATACGCCCGGTGATCCCATCGCGGCGGAAAGAGAAGAAATCGTCGCGCTGCGTAAAGGTACAAAGGCTGCTGGCGCTGACTGAATTCACGCCCGCTGCCTGTAGTCGCATCTGCGCCAGCAGGCCGATGTCGGCGTAAAAGCGGTCACCTGATGGACGGAAAGCCTGCACAGCCCTGGGATCCTGAGCCATAAAGGCCTGACGGACTTCTTCGCCGACCTCAAACGCATCAGGTCCGATTGCCGGTCCAAGCCAGGCATGAATCTGATCAGGCGGCGAACGAAACTGCGCCAGCGTATTTTCCAGTATACCCGCACAAAGTCCGCGCCAGCCTGCATGTGCCGCCGCCACTTCCGTGCCATCCTGCGAACAGAACAGGACCGGAAGACAGTCAGCGGTCATGATGGCACAGACGACACCGGGCTGATCGGTAATACAGGCATCAGCACGTAATGGCGTACTTCCCCCTGCAGTCAGACGCACAACCTCAGTGCCATGAACCTGATCCAGCCACTGCGGCATGGCAGGCAAACCCGCCTCTTCCAACAGCAACTGCCGGTTACGCGCCACCGCATCCGGATTATCCCCCACATGCCCGCCGAGATTCAGTGCATCCCAGGGCGATGTGCTGATGCCGCCCTGTCGCTGCGTCGAGCAGGCCCGAACGCGTGACGGAGCGGACCATTGAGGAGTAATCAGATTCATCACCAATTCAACTGGTCTTTAAATTCTTCAGTGTCTGCTTTTAACGCCGCGATGAGATCAACCATGTCCTGCGGAAGCGCAGCATGGAATTCCATTTCAATACCACTGATGGGGTGATAGAGGCGCAACATCGTGGCGTGCAGTGCCTGACGATCGAAACCGCGCAGCGTAGTAATAAATGCTTCAGACGCGCCTTTTGGCGGACGCGGACGGCCACCGTAAAGTGGATCGCCCACCAGCGGATGGCTGATGTGAGACATATGCACACGGATCTGGTGAGTACGACCGGTTTCCAGACGCAGGCGCAGACGGGTATGGGCCCGGAAGTGCTCCATGATGCGGTAATGAGTGACCGCCGGTTTACCCATTGGGTGTACCGCCATGTGGGTGCGTTTGGTTGAGTGACGGCTGATAGGCTGCTCAACGGTGCCGCCCGCAGTCATATTGCCAATCGCAACCGCTTCATATTCACGGGTGATTTCGCGACGCTGCAGCGAGTCCACCAGATGCGTCTGAGCCGGAACGGTTTTCGCGACCACCATTAAGCCGGTGGTGTCTTTATCCAGCCGGTGTACGATGCCCGCGCGCGGCACATCCATAATCGCCGGATAGTGATGAAGTAAGGCGTTTAACACCGTGCCATCCGGATTACCGGCGCCAGGGTGAACCACGAAGTCGCGTGGTTTGTTGATGACAATAATGTCTTCATCTTCATAAACGATGTCGAGTGGCAGATTCTGCGGTTCCCAGCGCTGCGCCTCCTCGATCTCAGCGTCAATCGCGACCAGCTCGCCGCCCAGCACTTTTTCTTTGGGTGTATCGACCATGACGCCGTTTACAGTAACGCGACGATCGAGGATCCACTCTTTTATGCGAGAACGTGAATAATCAGGGAACAATTCCGCCAAAGTCTGATCTAAGCGTTGTCCGAGTTGTGATTCGGATACCGTTGCGGTGAGTTGAACTTGTTGTGCCATATACAGCTTCTTCGTTAACGTTGGGTTTTCACGGCGATGCCGTTTAATATAATGTGCTATCGTACCTGGTCATTACCGGGAGCTATACGGACAGCTTCCGCCATAACATTTGAGGATAATCACTTCGTCATGACGCGTATGAAACATCTGGTGGCTGCTGCCACACTGAGCCTGGCACTTGTTGGTTGTTCCGGCTCAAATGACGCGGTACCGGACAGCCCGCCTTCTGAAATCTATGCTACAGCGCAGCAAAAGCTGCAGGACGGTAACTTTAAAGCTGCGATTAAGCAACTGGAAGCGCTGGATAATCGTTATCCGTTCGGTCCTTATTCGCAGCAGGTGCAGCTGGATTTAATCTACGCGTACTATAAAAATGCCGATCTGCCCCTGGCGCAGGCTGCCATTGCTCGCTTTATGCGTCTGAACCCCACGCATCCGAACATTGACTATGTCATCTATATGAAAGGTCTGACGGACATGGCGCTGGATGACTCCGCGCTGCAGGGCTTCTTTGGTATTGATCGTTCTGACCGCGATCCGACGCACGCTCGTGATGCTTTCCGCGACTTTTCCCAGCTGCTGCGGAGTTACCCGAACAGCCAGTATGCGGCTGATGCTCAGAAACGCCTGGTCTATCTGAAAGACCGTCTGGCTAAATATGAGCTGTCAGTGGCGCAATTCTATACTAAGCGTGAGGCTTATGTCGCGGTTGTTAACCGTGTCGAAGGTATGATGCGCGATTATCCGGATACGCAGGCAACACACGATGCCCTGCCGCTGATGGAGAATGCTTACCGCAATCTGCAACTGAACGCTGAAGCCGATAAAGTGGCGAAAATCATTGCTGCTAACAAAAGCTGATAGTCAGACAGATTCTAAGCCATAAAAAAAGCAGCCTCTCAGGGCTGCTTTTTTTTGCTTACAGAACAGTCAGATTTGGATCTGTTCTCAGCGAGCTAACTCATCAAGCATGCCGTGTTAATCGTTTCGCTTCAAGCCATTTCGGCCAGTTTCTCTGCCTTTCTCACAGAATGTTGTGACTGACAAAAAGTGACATTTTTTCGTGATCGAAATCCCACATTGAACGCTTTTTCGCGCTATGCTGAGAAGACCAAGACGGAAATGACAGAGAGGTAAGAACGATGATTCTGAACATTACCAGTAAACAAATGGACATCACTCCGGCAATCCGAAGCCATGTTGAAGACCGTCTCGCCAAGCTCGAAAAATGGCAAACCGACCTGATTAATCCACATATTGTCCTTTCCAAAGAGCCCAAAGAATTCGTGGCTGACGCCACTATTAACACACCTAACGGGACTCTGGTGGCCAGCGCCAAGCACGATGATATGTATACCGCTATCAACGATTTGATTGCCAAGCTCGAGCGTCAGCTGAATAAAGTTCAGCACAAGTCTGAAGCACGCCGCGCCAGTGCCAGCGTGAAAGACATCATTCCCGCCGACGAAGAGTCCTGATTTTCTTAACGTTGTTTCTTAACGCGCCTGCGGGCGCGTTTTTTATTGACAGCTTTTAAGCAGTACGGTTACTCTCAGGTCACTCTCTTTTCGGACATGACAATGAAACCTGATCTGTTTTTCTTCGCTTTCTTTTTTACCTTCCCCTGAACGGGAGGCCATTCGTCGTGTGAAAATGAAAGCGAAGACGAACACCAAAGCCTCCCAACCGGGAGGCTTTTTTTTTGGATAGCATACAGGTGAGCCCTATGAATCCCGATAATCCATTGCTGGCGCTACGCGATAAAATCAGCGCCGTGGATAAAAAACTTCTGACGCTGCTGGCCGAGCGTCGTTTGCTGGCAGTGGAAGTTGCACAAGCGAAACTGGCGACGCATCGCCCGATTCGGGATGTGGAGCGCGAACGCGCGCTACTGGAGAATCTCATCGTACTGGGTAAGGCACACAACCTGGATGCGCACTACATCACCCGTCTGTTCCAGCTGGTAATTGAAGATTCCGTGCTGACTCAGCAAGCGCTGCTGCAAAAAAACCTCAACCATCCCCATGCGCATGCCGCCCGTATCGCCTTCCTGGGCCCGAAAGGCTCTTATTCGCATCTTGCAGCACGCAACTACGCGTCGCGCCATTTCGATAGCATGGTGGAGTGTGGCTGCCTGAAGTTTCACGACATCATCAAACAGGTCGAAAATGGCGTAGCTGATTACGCCGTGATGCCGATTGAGAATACCAGTTCAGGCTCGATCAACGATGTCTACGATCTGCTGCAACAGACAAGCCTCTCAATCGTGGGCGAGCTGACATTGCCTATCGACCACTGCGTGCTGGTGAATGGCCCCACCGACCTTCAGCAGATTGAGACGGTTTACAGCCATCCTCAACCGTTCCAGCAGTGCAGCCAGTTTATTAATCGTTTCCCGCACTGGAAAATCGAATACACCGAGAGTACCGCGGCAGCGATGGAGAAAGTGGCTGCGCTCAACTCACCTAAGGTGGCGGCGCTGGGCAGTGAGGCCGGCGGCGAACTGTATCAGCTGCAGGTGCTGGAACGTAATCTGGCGAATCAGCAGCAGAATCACACCCGCTTTATCGTGCTGGCCCGCAAAGCAATCGAGGTTTCTGACCAGGTACCAGCGAAAACCACGCTGATTATGGCAACCGGCCAGCAGGCGGGTGCGCTGGTCGACGCGCTGCTGGTACTGCGTCAGCACAACCTGATTATGAGCAAGCTGGAGTCCCGCCCGATTAATGGTAATCCGTGGGAAGAGATGTTTTACATTGATGTGCAGGGCAACCTGCAATCAGAGCGGATGCAGCAGGCGCTGCAGGAATTACAGACCATGACCCGCTCTCTGAAGGTACTGGGCTGTTACCCCAGCGAAAATGTGGTGCCCGCTGAACCTGGCGAATAAAAAGAAGAAAAAAGGCATCCAACTGGATGCCTTTTTCATTGATGGATGGCTGTCATTTATGGGCGGCTGTCATTGGCCGATCGCAACAGGCTTCGGCTTTCGACCAGGAAGCGTTTTGCGTGATCGCCAAACCACTGTTCAACCCGGTTAAAGCTGGCGATAAACGCCTGCTTGTCGCCCTGCTCCAGCAGCGCAATCGCTTCACCAAACCGCTGGTAATAGCGTTTTATCAGCGCCAGATTACTCTCTGAAGACATGATGATATCCGCATAGAGTTGCGGATCCTGAGCGAACAACCGCCCCACCATCGCCAGTTCAAGCCGGTAAATGGGCGACGAGAGCGCCAGCAGCTGATCCAGATTGACGTTCTCTTCGGCTAAATGCAGACCATAAGCGAAGGTAGCAAAGTGACGCAGCGCCTGAATGAATGCCATGTTCTGGTCATGCTCAACAGCGCTGATACGATGCAGACGCGCACCCCAGACCTGAATCTGCTCCAGGAACCACTGATACGCTTCCGGTTGTCGTCCATCACACCAGACCACCACCTGTTTTGCCAGGCTGCCGCTGTCCGGGCCAAACATCGGATGCAGACCCAACACAGGCCCGTTATGGGCAGCCAGCATTGCCTGCAGAGGCCGGTTTTTGACCGACGCCAGATCGACCAGAATACAATCTTCCGGCAGTGGTGGCAGTTGGGCAATTACCTGCTCGGTCAGGTGAATCGGCACGCTAATGATCACCATTCCGGCATCGCTGAGCAAAGTCTCAGCCTGAGGCCAGTCCTCTTTATCCAGCGTTTTAACCGTGTAGCCTGATAGCCCGAGCATTTTTTCAAACAGCCGGCCCATCTGGCCCTTACCACCGACAATCACCACCGGGCGCAGTTCAGGACAGAGGGTTTTAAAGCCTTTGTCATTCTCGCTGGTATAGGATTCCCGCATCACGCGACGCAGCACATCCTCAATCAGATCCGGTGGGACGCCGAGCGCTTCGGCCTCTTTACGACGGGAAGCCAGCATCGTCGCTTCACGCTCAGGCACATAGATAGGCAGGCCGTAACGGCTCTTCACCTCACCTACCTCGGCCACCAGTTCCAGTCGCTTAGCCAGCAGATCCAGCAGCGCTTTATCAACACTGTCAATTTGATCGCGTAACGCGGTCAGTTCAGCCACCATTGCTCTTACACCTCTTGTGACAGACGCGCCGACAGCACTCCCTGCAGATCCTGATGCATTTCACGCAGCAACGTTTCGGTCACTTCCCAGTTGATGCATGCATCGGTTACGGAAACGCCATACTTCATTTCGCTGCGTGGCTGCTCAGAAGACTGGTTACCTTCATTGATATGGCTTTCCAGCATCAAGCCAATGATTGAACGGTTCCCGTCTTTGATCTGCGCAATAGCGGATTCCGCTACGCCAGGCTGACGGCTGTAGTCTTTGTTCGAATTACCATGGCTGCAATCTATCATTAAGGCTGGACGCAGTCCCGCCTTGAGCATCTCTTTTTCACACTGCGCGACATCTTCAGGACCGTAGTTCGGCGCTTTGCCGCCACGCAGGATCACGTGACCATCCGGATTGCCCTGAGTCTGCAGCAGGCAGACCTGACCGGCCTGATTAATCCCGACAAAACGGTGTGGCATTGCGGCTGCACGCATGGCGTTGATTGCCGTTCCCAGACTGCCATCGGTGCCATTTTTAAAGCCTACCGGCATCGACAGGCCCGAGGCCATTTCACGGTGCGTCTGCGATTCAGTGGTACGTGCGCCAATGGCAGACCAGCTGAACAGGTCGCCCAGATATTGCGGACTATTGGGATCCAGCGCTTCAGTGGCCAGAGGCAAACCCATTTCAACCAGGTTCACCAGCAGCTGGCGCGCAATGTGCAGACCCGCTTCCATATCAAACGAGTTATCCATGAAAGGATCGTTGATCAGCCCTTTCCAGCCGACGGTGGTACGAGGTTTTTCAAAATAGACGCGCATCACGATAAAGAGCTGATCTTTCAGCTGTTCAGAAAGGGTTTGCAGACGACGAGCATAGTCCAGTGCCACTTCGGTATCGTGAATTGAGCAGGGTCCGCACACCACCAGCAGACGCGGATCGCGGCCGGCAATAATGTCAGAGATAGTCTGGCGCGACGCCGCGACCTGATCCTGCTGTTCAGTGGTCAGTGGAAACTTCGCTTTCAGCTCTTCAGGCGTGATTAATACCTGTTCACCGGCGATATGCACATTGTTCAGCGCGTCTTTTTGCATGATGGCGATCCTTTGGCTCGTATTGGCAGTCATGGACTCCTCACTGAGGAATGCAAATACTGTATCACAGGCAATACATAGCGCAATATTATATGTACACTTTTATTACCACGGATGAAGAAGGGTGCGAAATATACTTAAAATAAACAATAAAATCATGCATATAATAAAAACCTCAACCACAAAAAACCAAAGACAATTGTACAAATAAGTTTACAGTTAAGGTTATTGCCTTTCTTCTACCCACAGGCAGAATAAAAGAATCATTCTGTTCGCGCTGAGAGAGTTATGTACCCATCACCACAAAATATTTATCTGCGACCTTTTGAGCTCAGCGACGTATCTGCGTTTACCACTGCGGTTAATGCCTCGCTGGATAGCCTTATCCCATGGATGGTCTGGGCGCATCACGATTATCAGCCTCATGAAGCAGAAAGCTGGATCCGCTTTACCCACTGGCAACGGATGAAAGAGGAAGCGGAAGAGTTTGCCATCGTTGATCAGCATGACCAGCTGCTGGGGGGCGCAGGAATACGCTTTGCCCGTCATCCGGGTGACACCAGCGCAATTGGCTACTGGGTTCGCAGTGATGCCCAGCGTCAGGGAATCGCCAGCCGCGCGGTGGCCGCGTTGCTGCCGCTGGGGTTTTCACGCCCAGAGACGCGGGTGATTGAGATTCTGGCAGCAGAGGATAACCTGGCCAGTCGGGGCGTGGCTGAGAAGTGCGGTGGTCAGTTCATTGGCTGTCGCTATGGCCTGATCGTCTTAGAGGAAGGGCCGGTTAATACCGCGATTTATCATTTTCAGCGGCCGGACGACGGTTAACTGCAGGCAGTAAGGTTGACTGTGACATAAAAAAGGGGCTGGCAGATGCCAACCCCTTGTTTGCTATTAACTTTTAGATGTCGCGTTAGCGATACCTTAGTTAAGACGCTCTTTAATACGAGCAGACTTACCAGTACGCTCACGCAGGTAGTACAGTTTGGCTTTACGCACAGCGCCACGACGTTTAACAGCGATGCTGTCAATTACAGGTGAATGAGTCTGGAATACACGCTCAACGCCTTCGCCGTTAGAAATTTTGCGAACAGTGAATGCAGAGTGCAGACCGCGGTTACGGATAGCGATAACCACGCCCTCGAATGCCTGCAGACGTTTTTTAGAACCTTCAACGACCCATACTTTCACTTCCACGGAATCACCCGGGCGGAAGGAAGGTACGTCCTGTTTCATCTGCTCTTGTTCAATTTGCTTGATAATGTTGCTCATAATTAAATCTCATATCCTGGGTAAACTGATAGTCGGGGAAGAGCTTACTCTTCCACATCATCGTTTTGTTGCTGCTGAGATTCCCGCTGGAACTCATTCAGCAACCTTGCTTGCTCTTCAGTCAGAGCCAGGTTTTCCAGAAGTTCAGGTCTTCTCAGCCAGGTACGGCCTAGCGACTGCTTCAGACGCCAGCGGCGAATATCAGCATGGTTGCCTGACAGTAATACTGCCGGGACCTCCACGCCGTCTAACACTTCAGGTCGGGTATAGTGCGGACAATCCAGCAAACCTTCCGAGAACGAATCCTCATCGGCTGACGCCTGCTTGCCGAGCACGCCAGGAATAAACCGGGCGACTGCGTCAATCATCGTCATCGCTGGCAGTTCCCCGCCGCTGAGAACGTAATCACCGATTGACCATTCTTCATCAATTTCGGTCTGGATTACGCGCTCATCAATCCCTTCATAACGGCCACAGACCAGAATTAACTTGTCCCGTGCCGCCAGTTCGCAAACGCCCTGTTGGTCCAGTTTGCGACCCTGAGGTGAAAGATATATCACCCTGGCCCCATCACCTGCCGCTGCTTTCGCTGCGGAGATGGCATCCCGTAAGGGTTGTACCATCATCAGCATTCCCGGTCCGCCGCCGTAAGGACGATCATCCACGGTACGGTGCCGGTCGTGCGTGAAGTCACGAGGACTCCAGCTCTGAATGCTGAGCAGACCGTTTTTTACAGCCCGGCCAGTTACCCCGTAATCGGTAATAGCGCGAAACATTTCTGGAAACAGGCTAATAACACCAATCCACATTGTATTCGCCGTTACGTTACCGTTCGATTCGGAGATCAAAAACCAGGATCCCAATCTACCTCAATGATGCCAGTAGAGAGATCGACTTTCCTGATAACCTGTTCATCAAGAAACGGAATTAACCGCTCCTGAGCACCGAATGCATCCTTCAGGTTTGCCTTAACGACGAGAACGTCGTTCGAGCCGGTTTCCATCATATCGATGACTTTACCCATCTCGTAGCCTTCAAGGTTAACTACCTGGCAGCCCATAAGGTCTTTCCAGTAGTAGTCGCCCTCTTCCAGCGATGGCAACTGCGTCGAGTCAACCTGAATTTCGCAATTGGTTAACTGAGCCGCCGCATCCCGATCTTCAATGCCTTTGACTTTGATGATCAGGTCCTGATTGTGGTGCTTCCAACCGTCCAGTTCGACCTGCTGCCATTTACCGGCGCGCTGGATGAACCAGGGTTGGTAGTTGAAGATGCTTTCAGCGTCTTCAGTGGAGGAAAACACTTTGAGCCAGCCGCGAATACCGTAGGCGGCTCCCATCTTACCCAATACAATCGGGTTAACAGGAGGCTGTGCGGCAATTTGTCTGCTCATGCTCACCACCGTGACAGATTAAGCTGCTTTCTTAGCTTCTTTGACCAGCGCGTTAACGCGATCAGAAAGCGTTGCGCCCTGGCCAACCCAGTGCTCGATACGATCCAGATCAAGACGCAGACCTTCAGCCTGACCAGATGCGATCGGGTTGAAGAAACCAACGCGCTCGATAAAACGACCGTTGCGTGCATTGCGGCTGTCAGTGACGACGACCTGATAGAACGGACGCTTTTTAGCGCCGTGACGTGCCAAACGAATTGTTACCATAACATCCTCTTCAGTTAATAAAACACCCGGCCCCCATCGAGGAACGGGGTCCGGGTGCTGTATAAAAAGCCCGAAAATTTTACTCATTTTGGCGAAAAAAGCAACCTAAACCGTGCCATTTCGGGCTTTTTTGTGGAACGCTTTAGCGGCCAGGAAAACCTGGCGGCATCATACCCTTCATGCCGCGCATCATTTTCGCCATACCGCCCTTCTTCATTTTCTTCATCATACGCTGCATATCGTCAAACTGCTTCAATAAGCGGTTAACGTCCTGCACCTGCATACCGGAGCCGGTCGCAATGCGGCGCTTGCGTGAGCCTTTGATGATCTCTGGTTTTTCACGCTCTTTGCGTGTCATCGAGTTGATGATCGCTTCCATGCGCACCAGCACTTTGTCATCCATCTGTGACTTCACATTGTCAGGCAACTGTCCCATACCGGGCAGTTTGCCCATCAGGCTGGCCATGCCGCCCATGTTGCGCATCTGCTTCAGCTGCTCAAGGAAGTCGTTGAGATCAAAACCGTCGCCGGTTTTCAGCTTCTTAGCCAGTTTCTCAGCCTGATCGCGGTCAACCTTGCTTTCGATATCTTCGATCAGTGACAGCACGTCACCCATGCCGAGGATACGCGAAGCAATACGCTCCGGATAGAACGGCTCAAGTGCATCGGTTTTTTCACCGACACCCATAAATTTAATCGGCTTACCGGTGATATGACGAATCGACAGCGCCGCACCGCCTCGTGCATCACCATCGACTTTGGTCAGGATAACACCGGTCAGCGGTAGTGCTTCATTAAAAGCTTTAGCCGTGTTTGCCGCATCCTGACCGGTCATGGCATCGACCACAAACAGCGTTTCTACCGGATTGATCGCGGCATGAACCTGTTTGATTTCGTCCATCATCGCTTCGTCAACGTGCAGACGACCGGCGGTATCCACCAGCAGTACATCGTAGAACTTCAGGCGAGCTTCACGCAGCGCATTGTTAACGATATCGACCGGCTTCTGGCTGAGATCGGATGGGCAGAAATCCACGCCCACCTGCTGTGCCAGCGTTTCCAGCTGTTTGATTGCCGCCGGACGATAGACGTCGGCAGAAACCACTAAGACTTTCTTTTTGTGCTTCTCACGCAGGAACTTACCCAGCTTAGCGACGCTGGTCGTTTTACCGGCACCCTGCAGACCCGCCATCAGCACCACGGCTGGCGGCTGAGCAGCCAGGTCGAGTGCATTGTTCTCTGCACCCATCGCCGTAACCAGCTCGTTACGAACGATTTTGATAAACTCCTGACCCGGAGTCAGGCTTTTATTCACATCATGGCCGACCGCGCTCTCTTTCACACGGTTGATGAAGTCACGCACCACCGGCAGCGCAACGTCAGCCTCAAGCAGTGCCATGCGCACTTCACGCAGGGTCTCTTTGATGTTCTCTTCAGTCAGCCTTCCGCGGCCGCTGATGTTTCGCAGGGTTTGCGACAAACGATCGGTTAAATTATCAAACATGGTCTCTCACTAAAAAAAAGATCGCGAGGCGCCTGATCGGCAGAATGCGGCGGATTATAACACGAAGCCTCAGCGATCTCTGCAATTGCCCCTCAGATCGTTTGGAGCCTGCTTCGGCTGGCGCTATACTGCCTTTTTCCTTATCTGACTGAACCTGAAAGGATCTATGTTCGTTTTCGCGATAGTGGCGCTATTCGCCTACTCCTTAAGTCTTGCCCTGATCATTCCCAGCCTGTTGAAACGTAACGGCGGCTGGCGGCGAATGGCGATGCTCTCTGCCTGTGTGGCGCTGGTGACACACGCGGTGGCCTTGCAGCAACGCATATTTGCTGTTGATAGCGGACAGAATTTAAGCCTGCTCAACATAGGCTCGCTGGTCAGCCTGTTGATTTGCGCCATCATGACCATTGTGGCGTCACGTAACCGTGGCTGGCTGCTGCTGCCGATTGTCTACAGCTTCGCGCTGATCAATCTGGCCTTCGCCACCTTTGTGCCCAATGCCTTCATCACCCATCTGGAAACCACGCCAGGCATGATGATCCATATCGGCCTGTCGCTGTTCGCTTATGCGACGCTGATTATTGCCGCGCTCTATGCGCTGCAGCTGGCGTGGATCGATTACCAGTTAAAAAACAAGCGTCTGGCGTTCACACAGGATATGCCGCCGCTGCTGACCATTGAACGTAAGATGTTTCACATCACCCAGGTGGGCGTCGTGCTGTTGACGCTGGTGCTCTGCACCGGTCTGTTTTATATGCAGGATCTCTTCAGCGCAGAAAACGTCGATAAAGCCG
The DNA here is from genome assembly GCF_024520875.1 of Pantoea sp. Ft-CA_14. NCBI lineage: Bacteria > Pseudomonadati > Pseudomonadota > Gammaproteobacteria > Enterobacterales > Erwiniaceae > Pantoea > Pantoea sp. Ft-CA_14. The sequence goes on from NZ_JALNPM010000018.1 coordinate 14,964, forward strand.
TGCTCTCTATCATCGCGTGGTTTGTTTATATCGTTTTGCTCTGGGGGCACTATCATGAAGGCTGGCGTGGTCGCCGCGTCGTCTGGTTTAACTGCAGCGGTGCGGTGCTGTTAACCATGGCTTACTTCGGCAGTCGCATCCTGCAGCATCTGCTTGTCCCCACCTCTCGTTAAAAAGGAAGTTCTGCGTTGGAGAATGTTTCAACCACCACGCTGATTATTATTCTCTGCGTCATGGTACTGGTTTCCGCCTGGTTTGCCGGGTCGGAAACCGGAATGATGACGCTTAACCGCTATAAGCTGCGCCATCAGGCCAAAAACGGCAGTCGCCCCGCACGCCGGGTGGAGAAGTTACTGCGTCGCCCCGACCGGTTGCTGAGCCTGGTATTAATCGGCAATAACCTGGTAAATATTCTGGCTTCCGCACTTGCCACCATTGTTGGCATGCGTATTCACGGTGACGAAGGGGTTGCGATCGCAACCGGTATACTGACCTTTGTAGTGCTGGTATTTGCTGAAGTGCTGCCGAAAACAGTGGCTGCCCTCTATCCCGAACGCGTCGCCTTTCCCAGCAGCCTGCTGCTGGTCCCGCTGCAATACATCATGCTGCCGCTGGTCTGGCTACTCAACACCATTACCCGTCTGCTGATGAGGATGGCGGGTATCCGCGCTGACGGTGCCATTAACTCCGCGCTGAGCAAAGAGGAGTTGCGTACCATCGTCTATGAGTCACGTAGCCTGATGTCACGCCGTAATCAGGACATGCTGCTCTCCGTGCTCGACCTGGAGAAAGTCAGCGTTGATGACATCATGGTTCCGCGTAACGAGATCGTCGGCATTAATATCAACGATGACTGGAAGTCGGTGGTGCGCCAGTTGAGCCACTCGCCACACGGCCGCATTGTGCTGTTCCGGGACTCGCTGGATGACTGCGTCGGCATGCTGCGGGTGCGCGAAGCCTGGCGCATGATGACGGAGAAAAAAGAGTTCACCAAAGAGACGCTGCTGCGCGCCGCCGATGAGATCTACTACATCCCGGAAGGGACACCGCTGAACACCCAACTGGTGAAGTTCCAGCGCAACAAAGAGAAAGCGGGCGTGGTGGTGGATGAGTATGGCGACATCAAAGGGCTGGTGACGATAGAGGACATTCTGGAGGAGATCGTGGGTGACTTCACCACCTCCATGTCACCATCACTGGCAGAAGAAGTGATGCCGCAGAATGATGGGTCCGTGCTGATTGAAGGCAGCGCCAGTGTGCGTGAAATTAACAAGGCGTTTAACTGGCAGCTGCCAGAGCAGGAAGCGCGCACCATCAACGGCATGCTGCTGGAAGCGCTGGAAGAGATCCCTGCCATCGCCACCCGTGTTCAGATCGGCCACTACAACGTCGATATTCTGGACGTGCAGGACAACATGATTAAACAGGTGCGCATCACGCCGAAGACGCCACTGAAAAAATCGGTAGGGTCCTGAAGCGATAAAAAAACGCCGCAATCGACATGATGCGGCGTTTTTTTTAGCAGCAAAGCTCTGACTAGATGTGCAGTTCTTTCAGCTTTTCAGCAGGCAGTTTCAGATCTTCGTTGCGGTTAACGCCGATCTCATGCGCCAGCACATTGCGGGCGATCTGCTGCGCTTCATCCAGTGAGTGCAGCTTGTAGCTACCGCACTGGTATTCATTCAGCTCAGGGATCTGGTTCTGATCTTTCACTTTCAGAACATCTTCCATCGCCCCTTTCCACGCTTTGGCAACGCGCTGCTCGTCTGGTGTACCAATCAGGCTCATGTAGAAGCCGGTGCGGCAACCCATTGGCGAGATATCGACGATTTCCACACCATCACCATTCAGGTGATCACGCATGAAGCCGGCAAAGAGATGCTCCAGCGTATGAATGCCACGCTCAGTGAGAATATCAATGTTCGGGCGGCAAAAACGCAGGTCAAAAACGGTAATCGTATCGCCATGCGGAGTCTTCATGGTTTTCGCAACGCGAACTGCCGGTGCGCCCATGATGGTGTGATCAACGGTAAAACTGTCCAGTAGTGGCATACGTCACCTCCTGTTCTGAGAATTTTTTTTAAAACGATGAAACTTTTCTGTTCGCCCAACGTCTGAATATATGAAAGACGCGCATTTGTTATCATCATCCCTGACAACAGAGATGTTAATTTGGCCACATTGATGTGGCCTTTTTCTTTTCTACCCTTCCCGGCTCGCCAGATACGCTTCAAAATCCAGCTTATCATTCGCTTCCAGCTGCTGCTGTGCAGCAACAGACGCCTGCGCCTGACGCGTGAAATCTTCTTCTGTCAGCACTTCCAGCGGCTCTTCGCAGAGCAGATGGCGATACTGTTCAGCCAGCGCCACGCCGGTTCCGGTTACACCATTGTCCTTCATTGCCTGAAGGATGCGCGCCGAGTAGGTTAGCTCAGGATCGTCGAACGATGCTACCAGTTGATCGCAAACCTGCTGATATTCCGTGCTGTCCTGATTATGACTGTCTAACACTTCAGCAACCCGACGCAGATCGGCAAACAGGGTTTTGCCCACTTCAACCAGCGAATGTTCCGCTTCTCCGCAGCCTACGGCAATTTTCTGGTCCGGTTTACGCCCTTCCAGCACAACCCGGTTCCAGTTTATACGGGTGCATTGCAACTCATCTGCACTCATTTCCGGCGCATCGGCCAGGGTACACCAGATCAGGAACAGGTCGAGGAAGCGAACCTGATTCTCATCTACGCCGATTGCAGAGAACGGATTGATATCCAGCGAACGCACTTCAATGTACTCAATACCACCACGCAGCAGCGCATCAGAGGGCGCTTCACCCGAGCGTGTCACACGCTTAGGCCGGATTGGCGCATAGAGCTCGTTTTCAATCTGCAGCACGTTGGTGTTGAGCTGCAGCCAGTTACCGTCGGCATCTTTAGTGCCCATCGCTGCATACTCTTCTGACGGTGTCTTGATCGCTTTCTTCAGCGCGGTGACATAGCCTTCCAGTGAGTTAAACGTGATGCCCAGAGAGCTCTGCGATTTATTGGTGTAGCCTAAATCGCTCAGACGCAGTGAGGTAGCATACGGCAGCCACATCGTGTCTTTGTCGTTGGTTTCGAATGGCAGCGCGCTCTCACGGCCCTGCAGGAAGCTGGAGCTGATAGCAGGCGATGCGCCAAACAGATAGGGGATCACCCAGCCGAAGCGATAATAGTTGCGGATCAGCCGCAGATAGCCCGCCGAGATGGTCTCTTTTCCGCTTTCCTTATCTTTCACGTCAGCCCACTCCTGCCAGAATGAGAGTGGCAGTGAGAAGTTATAGTGAATGCCGGAGATGGTCTGCATCAACGCGCCGTAGCGGTTTTTCAGCCCTTCGCGGTAGAGCGTCTTCATCTGACCAATATTGGATGTGCCATATTGCGCCAGCTCAATATTGTCCGCATCGTCAATCACGCACGGCATACTAAATGGCCACATGCGTTCATCACCCAGTTCACGGGCAACGTGACGATGAATATCGCGCAGGAATGCCAGCATATGATCAATGCTGTGATCCACTGGCGTAATAAATTCCAGCAACGTTTCGGCAAAGTCAGTGGTGATCCAGTCATGTTTCAGCGCCGACCCCAGAGATTCCGGGTGACCGCTTTTTGCCAGCTCGCCATTTGCCTGTACACGCAGCGTTTCACGCTCGATGCCACGGCCAATACCTTTAAGGGCATTGGGATGCGCTTCCAGCCAGGAGAGCGCTTTAGATACGTCCGGGATCACATTACCCCCCCGCTGTGATAATAATTTATTTTTGTTCAGCATAATGTTAACCGTAGCCTCGAATCTGTGCGAATCAATGCCACCATTGCATACCCTGTAATGTGGCAGTCGCGATAACGATATAACGCAGTGTTTTGCCGACAGCGAGAAACAGCATCGCGGGTAGCCAGGCGAAACGTAACCAGCCTGCCAGAACGCAGAGCAGATCACCTATCACTGGCAGCCAGCTGAATAACAGTGCTGCAGGTCCCAGTCGGTGCAACCACGTCATTGCTGTGTCATGCCATCGCCCCTGACGTTTTAACGGCAGCAAGCGACCAATAAGAATGTTGGTTAAGCCGCCCAAGGTGTTTCCCAGTGATGCGGCCAAAAGCAACCCGTAAACTGATGTCTTTTTTGCTATCAATAGTGCTATCAGCAGTGCTTCAGAACTTCCCGGCAGGAGCGTTGCACTTAAAAAGCTGCTGCCGAACATCGAGGCATAGGTAAGAACGTCACTCACAGTAAGCGGACATCCACCACAGCCATACCTGCCGCCTTCGCTGCCTGAATACCAAAGTCCGCATCCTCAAACACCACACAACGTGCCGGCGTCACACCCATCAGCTCAGCGCAGCGTAAGAAGGTTTCTGGCTCAGGTTTATGACGCTGTACGTCGTCAGCACCGACGACGGCCGAAAAGAGCTCACGTACGCCCAGCTGCGTCAGTAACGCCTCTGCCATGCTGTGTTCGCTTCCGGTACCGACCGCCATCGGACGACGCCCGTGATACGCTTTCACCACCTCCATTAAAGGCAGTGGCTTCACGTTTTCCAGCAGCATCGCTTTCACGGCAGCGGTTTTTTCTGCGGCAAGAAGATGAGGGTCGAGTGACGACTGATTGGATTCAATGATGAACTGCGACAGCCGCCAGGTTGGTGCGCCATTGAAGTCGATAATACGAGCTTCATCCAGCGTTAATCCATAACGCGTCAGTACCTGACGCCACGCTTTTCGATGTGTCGGCTCAGTATCAAGAATCGTGCCGTCCATATCGAAAATCAGGGCGTCATATTGATCGTACATTGTCACTCCGGACATTCATCAAATGAGACATTACTTTAGCCTAATGTGGACAGGTTGTCGCCAGGGGGGATGAACAGCAAATGCTTTGAAAGCATTAACAATTTTTGTTTTCAGATAAAGGTGATCGTGCACGACCAGCGATAAACGTACGAAATTCCAGCGTTTTTTTAACATTCTTCTGGCAGACAAGCGGCGGCGGACGGGCATGGGCAGCAAAACAGAAGGCGTTGATGCGGGAAACAGGCGTTTCGGATCGCTTAAGTCAGGATGATGAATCAATGGAGCAGATTAAACAGGAAAAGAGTGCGTGTGAAGCCAGAGGGAAACTGCAGAGGTTTTTCAGGATACTCACTCAGCGTTTGCTGTACGGGCGGTTACGGAAGTAACGCTATCGTGTTTAGTGAGGTCTTAGCGATCATCGCGCCATGATACTTTGAGGGATTTTGAGGCTAAAGAAGAAGATGGTGCATCCAGGAGGATTCGAACCTCCGACCGCTCGGTTCGTAGCCGAGTACTCTATCCAGCTGAGCTATGGATG
>NZ_JALNPM010000018.1:20434-94619 GCF_024520875.1 Pantoea sp. Ft-CA_14
GTGCATCCAGGAGGATTCGAACCTCCGACCGCTCGGTTCGTAGCCGAGTACTCTATCCAGCTGAGCTATGGATGCATAAATCAAATTCTTGTACAACGCAGGGTGCTAACTACTCACCATGAAAGGAATTGCTAATTCGCTTTGTTTCGATGGTGCATCCAGGAGGATTACTCAGCTTGCGCTTCGCCCTGTGGGCCGTTGCTGATGCAACGTTATCCTCCTTAGTGCGGCCTGTACGCTAATGCGTCATGTCACACCGAGGCACTTCTCCATATTCGAAAATATGGTGCATCCAGGAGGATTCGAACCTCCGACCGCTCGGTTCGTAGCCGAGTACTCTATCCAGCTGAGCTATGGATGCATCGAAAATGGCGGTGAGGGAGGGATTCGAACCCTCGATACAGCTTTTGACCGTATACTCCCTTAGCAGGGGAGCGCCTTCAGCCTCTCGGCCACCTCACCTTACGCTTTCTTTCGAACTGTGCGTCTGAACGTTGTTTCTGCTCATCGGCACTGCGTGGCGCACATATTACTTTCCCGGACTTTTAAGTCAAACAATTTTTCCGAAACTTTGTTTGATTGAGCAAATCACACACAATTGGGACAAAATGGCGACAAAAAGAGTGAATTATCAACAATGAAAGATGATGGCGTTAACAAAACAGAGGAGGAACAGGTAGAAAGAAAAGGCAGGATTTTTACAGAAAGCGGTAGCGCCTCGCACAGGTGCGAGACGCTGAATCCGTTAAACGCTGGTTTGTTGCGTTTTTTCAGCCTGGATGCGTTGATAAATCTCTTCGCGATGCACAGACACTTCTTTCGGCGCGTTAACACCGATACGAACCTGGTTACCCTTAACACCCAGCACCGTTACAGTTACCTCATCACCGATCATGAGGGTTTCACCAACTCGACGAGTTAGAATAAGCATTCTTTGCTCCTTGAAAGATTAAAAGAGTCGGGCTTGTACAGGCTCCCGGCATTATCCATCATTTAACGCTGCACAATGTGTATGAGAAATACACCAATGCACATCGATGCGCCAATACATTCTGCTGATAGTTAGTTTAGCCGAAATACACTACATCAACCTGACTTTGTCATTTGCTGCTTTAGCATCGTATTAAAAAGCGCCGGAACAACCGTTCTGACGCTTTTTACGATGCCTTGTTTTAATTCACTTACAGACGGCTGCTGACCCAGTCCTCAACCCCTGCTAATGCGCCTTTCAGAGCACCCGCATCGTTACCACCAGCTTGTGCCATATCAGGACGGCCACCGCCCTTCCCGCCAACCTGCTGAGCCAGACCGGCAATCAACTCACCCGCTTTAACACGGTCAGTCAGATCTTTGGTCACACCCGCAATCAGCGACACCTTACCTTCAGTAACCGTTGCCAGCACAATAATCGCCGAACCCAGCTGATTCTTAAGATCATCAACCATGGTACGCAACATTTTAGGTTCAACATTGTTGAGCTCACTGACCAGCAGTTTCACTCCCTTAATGTCGATAGCATTGCTGCTCAGTGAAGCGCTCTCCTGCGCGGCTTGCTGATCGCGCAGTTGCTGCAACTCTTTCTCCAGAGCCCGTACATGATCGACCAGACCACGCACTTTCTCATTCAGGTTGCTGCTGTTCGCTTTTACCAGCTGCGCAAGATCCTGCAGCTGGCTGCTCTGCGCATTGACCTGCGCCAGCGCGCCTTCACCCGTAATCGCTTCGATACGACGAATACCGGCTGCGGTACCTGACTCCGCCTGAATACGGAACAGCCCGATGTCACCCGTGCGCGCAGCATGGGTACCACCACACAGCTCAACAGAGAAATCACCCATGGTCAGAACACGCACGCGCTGATCATATTTCTCGCCAAACAGTGCCATTGCCCCTTTAGACTTCGCCGCATCCAGATCCATCACTTCGGTTTCAACCGGCAGGTTGCGACGAATTTGCGCATTGACGATATCTTCGACCTGACGAATCTCCTGAGGTTTCATCGCTTCGAAATGCGAGAAATCGAAACGCAGGTACTTGTCGTTAACCAGCGAGCCTTTCTGCGCCACATGCTCACCTAAAACCTGACGCAAGGCGGCATGCAGTAAGTGAGTAGCAGAGTGGTTAAGACGGATGCGCGCACGGCGTGCTGCATCAACCTGCGCCTCAAGGCGATCACCGATACGCAACTGCCCTGCGGTCAGCTTACCGACATGACCGATTGCCTGACCATATTTTTGTGTATCCTGGACGCTAAATTCAGCATTCTTCCCTTTCAGCAGACCGGTATCGCCTACCTGGCCACCCGATTCGCCATAGAATGGCGTTTCATCCAGCACGACCACGGCATCCTGACCCGCGGTCACTTCATCAACCGCCTCGCCTGCAACATAGAGCGCTTTCACCGTGGCAGCTAAATCGAGCTGGTCGTAGCCTTTGAAGGATGAGGCGGCATCAATACGAATAACGTTGCTGTAGTCAGCGCCGAAGCCACTCGCTTCACGTGCGCGCTGACGCTGCTGCTCCATCGCCCGCTCAAAGCCGGCTTCGTCGATCTTCAGATTGCGTTCGCGGCAGACGTCAGCCGTTAAATCAGCCGGGAAACCAAAGGTATCGTAGAGACGGAAGACGATTTCACCATCCAGCGTGTCGCCCTGCAGTTTTTCCAGCTCTTCGTCCAGCAGCGCCAGTCCGCGCTCCAGGGTTCTGGCAAACTGATCTTCTTCGCTTTTCAGCACCTGCTCAACCTGAGCCTGCTGGCGCTGTAACTCTTCACCTGCGGCACCCATGACCTCAATCAGTGGCGCAACCAGTTTATAGAAGAAGGCCTCTTTGGCGCCCAGCATGTTGCCATGACGCACGGCACGACGAATGATACGACGCAGCACGTAGCCACGGTTCTCATTAGACGGGATGACGCCATCGGCAATCAGGAATGCACAGGAGCGAATGTGGTCGGCAATGACACGCAGCGATTTGTTACTGAGGTCAGTGGCACCGGTAACCTGTGCCACGGCCTGAATCAGTTTCTGGAAAAGGTCGATTTCATAGTTGGAGTTGACGTGTTGCAGAACGGCAGAAATACGCTCAAGGCCCATTCCGGTATCAACCGACGGTTTTGGCAGCGGCAGCATGGTGCCATCAGCCTGACGGTTGAACTGCATAAAGACGATGTTCCAGATCTCAATGTAACGGTCACCATCTTCTTCCGGGCTGCCCGGCGGGCCACCCCAGATGTGATCGCCATGATCGTAGAAAATCTCGCTGCACGGACCACAAGGACCGGTATCGCCCATCTGCCAGAAGTTATCTGACGCATACGCGCTGCCCTTGTTGTCGCCGATGCGAATAATGCGTTCACGTGGCACACCGATTTCGTTCGCCCAGATATCAAAGGCTTCATCGTCGGTTTCATAGATCGTCACCCACAGACGCTCTTTTGGCAGGCTGAACCACTGCTCGCTCGTCAGCAGTTCCCAGGCAAAACCAATCGCCTCTCTCTTGAAGTAGTCACCAAAGCTGAAGTTACCCAGCATTTCAAAGAAGGTGTGGTGACGTGCGGTGTAACCGACGTTTTCAAGATCGTTGTGTTTACCGCCTGCGCGTACACAGCGCTGTGACGTGGTCGCACGTGTGTAGTCACGTTTGTCCTGACCGAGGAACACATCTTTAAACTGGTTCATCCCGGCGTTAGTAAACAACAACGTTGGATCGTTATTCGGTACGAGGGAGCTGCTGGTTACAACCTCATGTCCCTTGCTATGAAAAAAGTCGAGAAACGCTTGACGGATCTCAGCAGTGCTCTTGCTCATATATATCCTGGAATCACGCTAACGAACGTTCCCTCTGATCGGCGCGACCACATTCTGGTGGTGCCTGATTAGCGGAACAAAAAGTGGGAATAAGATAAATTTTCTTCAGTGGGAAGTAAAATTACATCGGCTTTTAGTCATCAAAATTTCTGAAAATGGACTGGATATCTTCGCTCATAAAACCCTTTGACTGCAGATAGCGTAGTACTTTCGCTTTCTCTTTCCACTCTGTGGGCAGCGGGTGTCCGAATTTTCGTTCAGCCAGCTGAGCCGCACACGCCGCCCAGTCTACCTCTGTCTCTTCCATTGCAAGATCAATGGCTTCACGGTCGATGCCTTTCTGGCCCAGTTCAAGGCGCACGCGCTGCGATCCAAAGCCCTTACGGCTCCGGCTCTGAATAAATCGTTCGGTGAAACGCTCGTCGTTTAACCAGCCGCTTTCCTGACACCAGTTAAGAACCTGTTCCAGCAACGCTTCGGTAACAATTTCGGGCTCTTTTTTCTGCGCCCACGCAGCACGCTGCGCTGATTGTTGCAGTTTACGCGCTAACTCTGCACGGCTGTGGTCGCGCTGACCCAGAATACGCATCGCACGGTCAAGCAAACGAGAGTAAGAGACGACATTAGGTTGGGGCTGAGAGGGTTCAGTCATACTGCGCACCTTTTACAAACAGAGGGAGATTATGGCGACAGAACAGGACAGAGGAAAGGCAAGAAAGGTAATAGAGGGGGATAAAAACTACGGGAGAGGCTTTCGCCCCTCCCGCATCAGAGATTAGAAGTCTTCGTTCGCTTCAGCCGCGTCTTCTTTCTCAGCAGCCTTGTCGGCTGCTGCGAGTTTTTCATCCGCGCCGTTGAGCAACATCTCACGTAACTTCAGATCAATCTCGTTTGCCACAGCAGCATTCTCTTTCAGGAAGTTGCCGGCATTCGATTTACCCTGACCAATCTTGTCGCCATTGTAGCTGTACCATGCACCCGCTTTTTCAATCAGCTTGTGCTTCACGCCCAGGTCGACCAGCTCACCAAAGGTATTGATACCTTCGCCGTACATGATCTGGAACTCAGCCTGTTTGAATGGCGCGGCGATTTTGTTTTTCACCACTTTAACGCGGGTCTCACTGCCGACCACGTTATCGCCCTCTTTGATTGCACCGATACGGCGGATATCAAGACGGACAGAGGCGTAGAACTTCAGCGCGTTACCACCAGTGGTGGTTTCCGGGTTACCAAACATCACACCAATTTTCATACGGATCTGGTTGATGAAAATCAGCAGGGTATTGGACTGCTTCAGGTTACCGGCCAGTTTACGCATCGCCTGGCTCATCATACGTGCCGCGAGGCCCATGTGTGAGTCACCGATTTCACCTTCGATTTCCGCTTTAGGCGTCAGCGCCGCGACGGAGTCGACGATGATCACGTCAACGGCACCAGAGCGCGCCAGCGCATCACAAATTTCCAGCGCCTGCTCACCAGTGTCTGGCTGAGAGCAGAGCAGGTTATCAATGTCTACGCCGAGTTTCTTGGCGTAAACCGGATCAAGCGCATGCTCGGCATCGATAAAGGCACAGGTTTTACCTTTACGCTGTGCAGATGCGATAACCTGCAGAGTCAGCGTGGTTTTACCTGAAGACTCAGGTCCGTAGATCTCAACGATACGGCCCATTGGCAGACCGCCTGCGCCTAATGCGATATCCAGCGACAGCGAGCCGGTAGAGATAGTTTCCACATCCATTGAGCGGTCTTCACCCAAGCGCATGATGGAGCCTTTACCAAATTGCTTCTCAATCTGGCCAAGCGCGGCAGCTAAAGCCTTCTGTTTGTTTTCATCAATCGCCATTTCAACTCCTAATCAAGCCGGGTAAACACGCACTCAGGGTGCCTGTACTCTTTCTGTTGCCGACAATTATACTGTATAGTCATACAGTATCAAGTTTAATTTGTCAGAAATTCGCCATACAGTTTCTGCAGGGCCCATGCCACCGACTGGCGGCGTACGGCATCACGATCGCCGCTAAAATGCTGCTGAAAAGTCAATACGTTACCCTGCGGCCCGGCAAAGCCAAACCACACCGTGCCCACCGGTTTTTCTTCACTGCCGCCATCCGGACCGGCAATACCGCTGACGGAGATCGCGTAGTCAGCATGGGCCGCCCTGCGGGCACCCAGCGCCATCTCCCGCACCACCACATCACTTACCGCACCATACTGCAACAGGGAAGCAGCCTGAACACTGACCATCTGCTGTTTGGCCTGGTTACTGTAGGTCACAAAACCCCGCTCGAACCAGGCGGAGCTGCCGCTGATATCGGTAAAGACTTTGGCAATCCATCCCCCCGTGCAGGATTCCGCACAGGTTACGGTGGCATTGCGCTGCTTCAGCTTCTCACCTATCTGCGCACTAAGCGCCTGCAATTGCTGATCATCCATTGCGATTCTCCCTTTGGCTGTGGGTTGAAGGTGGTGCAGAAAAACTGCTTTTTCAAGGTCACTCACCATTATTACGCTGTTTTTGCGGTCAGCTTTCCACTGCACCTACCGGTTTTTCACCGCAACCATAAAAAGACGCGGGAAGGCGAGCAACACCTGACCATCGGCCTGAGCCGGATAAGCCGCGAGCAGACGCTGATGATAATCGGTCAGAAACGCCGTCTGTTCGGTCTCATCCAGCGTTGCCAGGAAAGGCCGTAAACCGGTCGCCTGCAGCCAGCTGATAATTGCCTGCGCATCGGCCATCACGTGATAATAGGTGGTACGCCAGATATCCACCTCACAGCCGGCCTGCGTCAGCAGATCGTAATACTCGCCCGTGGAAAGCAGCTGTGTACGTTCAGCGGCATCGGCATTGATGCGTGAACGCCAGCGATCCGTTGCCGCCACCTCGCGCATCAGCCGGTGCGACGGCTCATTGAGGTTATCAGGCATCTGGATCGCTAACACGCCACCGGGCGCCAGCTGGCTGACCAGATGGGGAAACAGCGCTGCGTGATTATCCAGCCATTGCAGAGACGCATTGGCGTAGACCACCTGCTGCGGCACATCGGCCTGCCAGTTGCGGATGTCCGCCTGGATAAAACGACAGTGCGGCAGGCGTTCAGCGGCCTGAGTTAACATCGTGGCGGAACTGTCCAGCCCGGTAATCTGCGCCAGTGGCCAGGCATCGGCGAGCAGTTCAGTGCTGTTACCGGGCCCGCATCCCAGATCGGTCACCTGCTCAACCTGTTCCAGGCTGAGGCGCGCCAGAAGTTCGCGGGCTGGACGGGTTCTTTCCGCTTCAAACTTACGGTACAGCACAGGATCCCACTCTTTCATCATGACCTCTCGCTCAGTTATCAGATGCATCCGCTTACTGAGACGGATGAAAAAGGAAAAAGTGCGACCCGTTGCTCATTTTTGAATCATGCGCTGGCAGAGACCTGCCGGAGTCATTAAGTTAAAACACTGTTTCATTTTTTTAACATCTGTTTCAGGAGTCATTTATGAGTGAAGAATCGCCCTTTGCCGGTGTCTGGTGCCCTTCAGTCACCCCGTTCAATGCGCAGGGTGCGGTCGATATTGATGCGCTCGGGCGACATTTCTCCCGCCTCAATGACTCCGGTATTGATACCTTACTGGTGATGGGCAGCATTGGCGAGTTCGCCTCACTGACGCAGCAGGAACGCTTACAACTGATTAAGGAAGCCAGACCCTTGTCATCGCTGAAGATGGTGGCGAACGTCTCGGCAACCTGCATTCCTGACATGCTGGAGCTGGCTGAAGCCGCCTGGAAAAATGATTTTGACGCGGTGATGGTGCTGCCACCCTACTATTACGGCCAGACGCAAAACCAGCTGATGCACTACTTCGAAACACTGGACGCCCAACTGGGTGGTAAATGGTTTGCCTACAACTTTCCGGCCCGCACCGGCTGCGATCTGACGCCCGCGCTGATTGCCGCCCTGGCGGCAAAGCTGCCCAACTTCGCCGGCATTAAAGATACGGTGGATTGCCTGTCGCACAACCGGATGATGATTGAAGAGACCCGCAAGGTGCGTAGCGATTTCGCCGTACTGTCGGGGTATGACGAGTACCTGCTACCGAACCTGCTGGCGGGCGGTGCCGGTGTAATTTCAGGACTGAATAATATTGTGCCGGAGTACTTTGCGCAGATGATGACGGCATGGCGAAGTGGCAATCTGCCGGAGCTGACGCACCTGCAGCAGCAGATCGGCCGTCTGATGGCGATTTACAGTATCGGAGATGATTTCGTAACAACAATTAAAACGGCCGTGGCACGGCGCTATGACTCGATGAGCAGCGGCTCACGAAACTACGGTGGCACGCTGAATGCGGAGCAGTGTGACGCAATTGATAAGCTGTTCAGCTAAGCAGGAAAGCGGGCGCATCCCTGCGCCCCCGATCTCAGTTCTTTTTCACAAACTCAGATTTTAATTTCATCGGGCCAAAACCGTCGATTTTACAATCGATGTTGTGGTCCCCTTCAACCAGACGAATGCTTTTCACTTTGGTGCCGATCTTCAGCGATGAAGAACTGCCCTTCACCTTGAGATCTTTGATCACCGTGACGCTGTCGCCATCTGCCAGCAGATTGCCGTTGGCATCACGCACTTCCAGTGTTGCGTTGCTGCTGTCAACTTCTCCCTCGGTCCAGATGTGACCGCAGGAGGGGCAGTTAAGGTTATCGCCATCTTGCCAGGTGTAATCGGCGTGACAAGCCGGGCAGGCAGGTAAAGACATAGTGACTCCAGAAATATCAGTGGCTGTGTGGCCTGAAAAAGGGCGTCATCATATAACCTTACAGTTAACAAGGATAGCCTTTATAACAGGCCGCCCTGGCGTGCCTTGCTCACCGCCTCACCCAGCTGCCACACCGCCATCGCATAATGGGTACTGTGGTTGTAGCGGGTAATGACATAGAAATTGGGTAAGCCGTACCAGTACTGGTAGCTGGTGCCCAAATCCAGGCGTAGCAGACTGACCTGATCGTTACCGTTCAGCGAGCCCTGTGGGGACAATCCTGACGCCGCCAGCATGCTCACGCTGTAACGGGTTTTGAAGCCATCTTCCAGCATCGGCGCCTGACCGCTGGCCGGTACCGCCACATTTTCGCCGCTGCGCCAGCCATGCTTCTGAAAATAGTGCGCCACGCTGCCGATAGCATCCACCGGATCCCACAGGTTTGCATGACCGTCGCCGTTGAAATCAACCGCATAATCATTGTAAGAGGAGGGCATAAACTGACCATAGCCCATCGCCCCGGCAAAGGAGCCTTTCAACGCCAGCGGGTCATCCTGCTCTTTGCGCGACATCAACAGAAAGGTTTCCAGCTCGCTGCTGAAGTACTCTGCGCGGCGCGGATAGTTAAAGGATAAGGTCGCAAGCGCATCCAGAATCCGCGTTTTCCCCATCACGCGCCCCCAGCGGGTTTCCACACCAATGATGCCCACGATAATTTCCGGTGGCACACCATAAACCTGCTGTGCGCGTTGCAGGGCATCCTGATACTGATTCCAGAACGCAACCCCATTCTGCACGTTATCGGGCGTAATGAACTTGTTGCGATAGCGGATCCAGGCGCCATTAGGTCCTGGCGCTGGCGTATAGCTTGGTGCCTGACGATCCATCAGTCGCAGCACATAATCCAGTCGTTTGGCCTGACCGATGATGTTGTGCAGTTGCTGACGGTCAAAGTCATGCTTCTCCACCATCTTATCGATAAATTGCTCTGCTGCCGGGTTACCGGCAAAGTCGCCAAACATCGCCTGTCCGCTGTGCGACGGCTGCAGTAAAAAACCGCCCTGTGGCGCAGCCAGCATCTTCTGCTGGGACGGGACTTCAGGTTTGCTGCTGCAGGAGGCCAGAAGCGGGATGAACGCAAGGAAGGCTAACTTGAGGCGCATCGGTTATCCATAAACGAGGGGTAATTTCAGATGCGGTAATAGTAGACGTTCAGCGCAATGACATACAGGGCAAAATCTTAAAAAAACGTCAAGGCAGCCGTGGGCTAAAATGGCTGCGGGGCTCTCTCTGCCCCGCAGCCATCATGCGCTTAGCGGCGGTTTCTCACCAGCTGATAGCGACGGGTCAGATACTCAACCGGCGCGCTCCAGATATGCACCAGCCGGCAGAACGGGAACAGCAGGAACAGCGTCATTCCCAGCACCATGTGCACGCGGTAGATAAACGCCACGCCGTTGAGATGCTGCGAAGCGCCACCGTGGAAGGTCACCACCGCCTGCGCCCAGCCCACCAGCTTCATCATTTCACTGCCGTCCATATGCTGGGCGGAGAAGGGAATGGTCAGCAGGCCCAGCGTCGCCTGAGCCACCAGCAGGGTCATGATCAGAATATCACCGACGCTACTGGTCGCCCGCACCCGTGGATTGGTCAGACGGCGCTTCAGCAGCAGTCCACCGCCCACCAGTGTCATCGCCCCGAACAGGCCACCGGCAATCATCGCCAGTTTCTGCTTCACGTCGATCGGCAGGAAGGATTCATACATCCAGTGCGGCGTCAGCATCCCGACGATATGACCGAAGAAAATACCGATGATGCCGATGTGAAACAGGTTGGAGGCGAGACGCATCCCTTTTTTGTCCAGCATCTGACTGGAACCGGCACGCCAGCTGTACTGCCCGTAGTCATAGCGCAGCCAGCTTCCCACCAGGAAGACCGTTCCGGCGAGATAGGGGTAAATATCGAAGAAGAAAGTGTTAATAAAATTCATGCTGATTCTCCTGTGGTACGCGCCGTCGCCGCGGCGATGTCCAGATACTGCGGCGCTACCGCCTCGGCGAAGCGACGCTGATGCATCGCCTGCTGCGCCGAGGCGCAGCCCTGCTCGCCGAGAAATTTAATCTGCTCCTCTTCCCAGACAGCATCCAGTGCTGCCGGCGTATCGTCGCGCGCTTCCTGCGCCACCTGTGGCTTGAGGGCCGCAGGATCAACCGCGCTACCGGACAGCGTCAGTAATACTGTGAAGAGATCGGCGTAGGGGCTCTGACGCTCTTCAAGCCGCGCCGCCAGCAAGGCCAGGATAGGCACGATGTCGTCCAGTCCCTGACACGCGGCCTCATCGCTTTTACAGGCGAGATACTCCAGGTAGAGCGGCAGGAAATCGGGCAGCTCTTTGCTGTCCAGCTCCAGACCATCGGCACGATACTGTTCCAGCAGATCAACCATCGCCTGACCGCGATCGCGTGACTCACCGTGCACGTGTTCAAACAGCAGCAGCGAGGTGGCGCGGCCACGATCAAACAGTTCGCAGTAGTCAGCCTGCACGTCGAGCAGTGGCCGGGCACAGAGCTGATTGATAAAACGCACCAGCCGTGCACTCTGCTGCAGGTTGAGTTCAGTGGCGTCATCCAGCGCCGCGATCAGGTCGGAAGAGTGGGTAAACAGCGCCTCGTCCGGGTAGTCCAGCAGCCGCGAAAGAATCCGTAACGTCATCATGAGGCATCCTCCGGACGAATGGTTTTCTTACTGACGTCGATGGCATCAATACGGCGGCTGTTGAACAGGTTGAATTTGCTGTCGCTGCCGTGACAGCCATCGCCAAAGCTAAAGCCGCAGCCTTTGCTTTCCGGGAAGGCTTCACGCGCCAGTTCGCGATGGCTGGAGGGCACCACAAAGCGATCTTCATAGTTCGCGATCGCCAGATAGCGGTACATCTCCTGCGCCTGCGCTTCGGTCAGGCCGACCTGCTCCAGCGCCCGGATATCATGCTCACCGTCCACGCTTTCTGCGCGTTTGTAATGACGCATTGCCAGCATCCGCTTCAGTGCCAGCAGCACCGGTGCGGTGTCGCCTGCGGTCAGCAGGTTCGCCAGATACTCAACCGGAATGCGCAGGCTTTCCACATCCGGCAGCACGCCGGTGTGCGCCAGCGCCCCGCCATCCACCGCCGACTGAATCGGTGACAGTGGTGGCACATACCAGACCATCGGCAGCGTGCGGTATTCAGGGTGAAGTGGCAGCGCCAGCTTCCACTCCATCGCCATTTTATAGACCGGTGAACGCTGTGCTGCGTCGATCACGCTCTGCGCAACGCCATCTTTCAGCGCCTGCGCAATCACCGCCGGATCGTTGGGATCAAGGAAGATATCCAGCTGGCTCTGATAGAGATCTTTCTCGTTTTCCGCTGCGGCCGCCTGTTCAATGCGGTCAGCGTCATAGAGCAACACGCCGAGATAGCGGATACGGCCGACACAGGTTTCTGAACAGACGGTGGGCTGGCCCGCTTCAATGCGCGGATAACAGAAAATGCATTTTTCTGATTTGCCGCTTTTCCAGTTGAAGTAGATCTTCTTGTACGGACAGCCGGTGAGGCACATCCGCCAGCCGCGACATTTATCCTGGTCGATCAGTACGATGCCATCTTCGCCGCGTTTGTAGATCGCGCCGCTTGGGCAGGTCGCCACACACGCCGGGTTGAGGCAGTGCTCACACAGGCGCGGCAGGTACATCATGAAGGTGTGCTCAAACTGACCGTAAATCTCCTTCTGGATGTTATCGAAGTTCTTATCCTGCGAACGTTTGGCAAACTCGCCGCCGAGGATCTCTTCCCAGTTCGGGCCGTTTTCGATCTTTTTCATCCGCTGACCGGTGATCAGCGAGCGCGGACGCGCAATCGGCTGATGCTTACCGGCGGGCGCATTGTGCAGATGCTGATAATCAAAATCGAACGGTTCGTAGTAATCATCCAGCGCGGGCACATCCGGGTTGGCGAAGATCTTCGACAGCAGACCGATGCGACTGCCCATGCGCGGCTCCAGCTTACCGTTGATCTTACGGATCCAGCCGCCCTTCCACTTCTGCTGATCTTCCCAGGCGTGCGGATAGCCGACGCCAGGCTTGCTTTCGACATTGTTAAACCAGGCGTACTCCATGCCCTCGCGGCTGGTCCAGACGTTTTTACAGGTCACCGAGCAGGTGTGGCAGCCGATACATTTGTCGAGGTTCAGCACCATGCCGACCTGTGAACGAATTTTCATGGTTTTACCTCCTGCTGGCTGCCCTGGCAGGCATCGTTGCCTTCCCCATCTAACCAGTTAACGTTGTTCATTTTTCTCACTACCACGAACTCATCGCGGTTCGAGCCAACGGTGCCGTAGTAGTTAAAGCCCCAGGAGAGCTGCGCATAACCGCCGATCATATGGGTCGGTTTCGGGCAGGTCCGCGTCACCGAGTTATGGATCCCGCCGCGCTGGCTGGTGATCTCCGAGCCAGGGATATTCACGATACGTTCCTGCGCGTGGTACATCATGGTCATACCGGCCGGGATGCGCTGGCTCACTACTGCACGTGCGGTCAGCGCACCGTTGGCATTGAACGCCTCGATCCAGTCGTTATCCACGATACCCAGCTCACGAGCGTCATCTTCACTCATCCAGACAATCGGTCCGCCGCGCGACAGTGTCAGCATCAGCAGGTTGTCGCTGTAGGTGGAGTGAATGCCCCACTTCTGGTGTGGCGTCAGGAAGTTCAGCGCCTTCTCCGGGTTACCGTTGGGTTTGCTGTTCAGCAACGGCTTCGCCGCGCGGGTATCGATTGGCGGACGATAGACCATCAGGCTCTCACCGAAGGCGCGC
Source organism: Pantoea sp. Ft-CA_14 (assembly GCF_024520875.1). Taxonomy (NCBI): domain Bacteria; kingdom Pseudomonadati; phylum Pseudomonadota; class Gammaproteobacteria; order Enterobacterales; family Erwiniaceae; genus Pantoea; species Pantoea sp. Ft-CA_14. The sequence continues at coordinate 33,837 of NZ_JALNPM010000018.1, forward strand.
ATCCACTCATGATCCTGATAGAGCTGCTGACGGCCGCTCAGGGTTCGCCACGGGATCAGCTCATGAACGTTGGTGTAGCAGGCGTTGTAAGAGACATGTTCATCTTCCAGCCCTGACCAGGTCGGACTAGAGATAATTTTGCGCGGCTGCGCCTGGATATCGCGGAAGCGAATCTTCTCATCTTCTTTATTGAGCGCCAGGTGGGTGTGGTCACGACCAGTAATCACGCCCAGTGCCTGCCAGGCTTTCACCGCCACCTGACCATTGGTTTCCGGTGCCAGCGCCAGGATCACTTCTGCCGCATCGATCGCCGTGTCGATATTCGGCCGCCCCGCTGCCGGGCCATCCGCTTTGACGTAGTTCAGTTGCTTGAGGAAATCGACCTCTTTGCTGGTGTTCCAGCTGATACCTTTGCCGCCGTTACCCAGGGTCTCCAGCAACGGTCCCAGCGAGGTAAAGCGCTCCCAGGTCGCCGGATAGTCGCGCTCCACCACCATAATGTGTGGCGCGGTTTTACCCGGAATCAGATCGCATTCGCCTTTTTTCCAGTCTTTCGCCTCAAAAGGCTGCGCCAGTTCCGCGGGTGAGTCATGCAACACCGGCAGAGTAACGACGTCCGTTTCAACGCCTAAATGACCCGGGCAGAGATCGGAGAAGGCTTTGGCGATGCCTTTGTAGATCTCCCAGTCACTTTTTGAGTCCCAGGCAGGATCGACGGCCGCCGAAAGCGGATGAATAAACGGATGCATATCCGAGGTATTCATATCGTCTTTTTCATACCAGGTCGCCGTTGGCAGCACGACATCGGAGTAGAGACAGGTGCTCGACATGCGGAAGTCGAGTGTGACCACCAGATCCAGTTTGCCTTCGGCACCCTGATCCAGCCACTCCACCTCTTCCGGCTTCACGCGGCCCTGCTGGCCTAAATCTTTGCCCTGAATGCCGTTTTCCGTGCCCAGCAGATACTTCAGCATGTACTCATGCCCTTTACCGGATGAGCCGAGCAGATTGGAGCGCCAGACAAACAGGTTACGCGGGAAGTTCTGCGGCTCGTCCGGCTGTTCAGCGGCAAACCGCATGGTGCCCTGCTTCAGGCTTTCCACGGTGTAATCCAGCGGCGACTGACCGGCGGCTTTCGCCTGCGCCGCGATGTGCAGCGGGTTGACGTTAAGCTGCGGCGCTGAAGGCAGCCAGCCCATACGTTCGGAACGGACGTTAAGGTCGATCAGGCTGCCGCTGTAGCGACTTTTATCCGCCAGCGGGGAGAGCAATTCGCTGGTGGCCAGGGTTTCATAGCGCCACTGACTGGAGTGGTTGTAGAAGAAGGAGGTGCTGTTCATCTGGCGTGGCGGACGCTGCCAGTCCAGGCCAAAGGCCAGCGGGGTCCAGCCGGTCTGCGGACGGAGTTTCTCCTGGCCGACATAGTGCGCCCAGCCACCGCCGCTCTGACCGACGCAGCCGCAGAAAATCAGCATGTTCATCAGGCCACGATAGTTCATGTCCATGTGATACCAGTGGTTCATACCGGCACCGACGATGATCATCGAACGACCGCGGGTCTTCTCGGCGTTTTCGGCAAATTCACGGGCAATGCGAATGATGTTCTGACGGGAGACACCCGTAATCTGCTCCGCCCAGGCCGGGCTGTACGCTTTGATGTCGTCGTAGGTTTGCGCGCAGTTGGCATCATCCAGACCGCGATCCAGACCATAATTCGCCAGCGTCAGATCGTAGACGCTGGTGACCAGTGCTTCACTGCCATCCGCCAGTTGCAGGCGTTTCACCGGCAGCTTATGCAGCAGGATTTCGTCCAGCGCAACGCTGTTGAAATGCTCGCTGGTAATGCCACCGAAGTAAGGGAAACCGACCTCGACCACCTCATCGTGGCTGCCGAGCAGGCTGAGCTGCAGTTCAACTTCCTGATGTGACGCCCCATCACGCTGCTCGAGGTTCCATTTGCCTTTTTCGCCCCAGCGGAAGCCGATAGATCCCTGCGGCGCGGTCAGTTCCCCGGTCGCCTCGTTGATCGCGACGGTTTTCCACTCCGGGTTATTCTCCTGACCGAGCCCATCCACCAGATCGCTGGCGCGCAGCTGACGGCCGGCGGCGTAAAAACCGCCCTCACGGGGTTCCAGCAGTACCAGCATCGGCATATCGGTGTAACGGCGCACATAGTCGCGGAAATAGCCAACTTCGCGATCAAGATGAAACTCTTTCAGCATCACGTGGCCCATCGCCAGCGCCATCGCGCTGTCGGTGCCCTGCTTCGGACTCAGCCACTGGTCACACAGCTTCGCGACCTCAGCATAGTCCGGCGTGATCGCCACGGTTTTCGTCCCTCTATAGCGGACTTCCGTAAAGAAGTGCGCATCCGGGGTACGGGTCTGCGGCACGTTAGAGCCCCAGGCAATAATGTAGGAGGAGTTGTACCAGTCAGCCGATTCCGGCACGTCGGTCTGCTCGCCCCAGGTCATCGGTGAGGCCGGCGGCAGATCGCAGTACCAGTCGTAGAAGCTCAGACAGGTTCCGCCAATCAGTGACAGGTAACGTGCGCCCGCAGCGTAAGAGACCATCGACATCGCCGGAATCGGTGAGAATCCCATAATGCGGTCAGGGCCGTAGGTCTTCGCGGTGCAGATGTTCGCGGCGGCGATCATCTCGTTGACTTCCTGCCAGCTGGAGCGGACAAAGCCGCCGCGTCCACGCGCCTGTTTGTAGCTTCTGGCCTTTTCAGGATTACTGATGATGGATGCCCAGGCGTCCACCGGGTCGCTGTGCTGCGCTTTCGCGTCGCGCCAGAGCTGAATCAGCTTCTTGCGCATTAACGGATATTTCAGGCGGTTAGCGCTGTAGAGATACCACGAGTAGCTGGCACCGCGTGGGCAGCCACGCGGCTCATGGTTTGGCAGATCGGGACGGGTACGCGGATAGTCAGTCTGCTGGGTCTCCCAGGTGACCAGTCCATTTTTGACGTAGATTTTCCAGCTGCATGAGCCGGTACAGTTAACGCCGTGCGTGGAGCGCACGATTTTATCGTGCTGCCAGCGACTGCGATAGCCATCTTCCCAGTCGCGGTTGCTGTTTAACGTCTGGCCATGCTGGCCAGAAAAGGGTTCGGCCAGCTGTTTGAAATAGCGAAACCGATCAAGAAACTTGCTCATCCGGAATACTCCTGAAGGCTTAATGTGACATTGCTGACTCTGCATCTGTCCCGACACAGAAAGTGAAATTGTGCCGGTGCGCCACACCGGCTTTGTCGTTATCAGGCGCGTGATTTTCGGCCGTAAACCAGCCAGGTCACCGCGATGCAGCAGAGATAAAAGACCAGGAAGATTTTCATCGCGCCGGCGGGTGAACCGGTCATGGCGAGCGACAGGCCAAAAGTCTGCGGAATAAAGAAACCGCCCAGCGCGCCAATGGCGGAGATAAAGCCGAGCGCAGCAGAGGTTTCTGTTGCCGCTTCGCGCTGTGCCAGCGCATCGTCGCCGCCCTCAGCTTTGATACGTTCCAGCGTCAGCTTACGGAAGATCACCGCAATCATCTGGTAGGTGGAGCCGCTGCCCAGCCCGGACGTCAGGAACAGGCCCATAAACACGGCGAAGAAGGCCACGAACGAGCCATCATGTCCGGCACCCGGCAGGGTAAGGAACAGCAGCGCAGCAAACAGCGCCATCAGCACGTAGTTGATCAGCGTGACGCGGGTACCGCCGAAGCGGTCAGAAATGATGCCGCCTGCTGAACGGGCCAGCGCGCCAATAAAGGGGCCGAAAAAGGCGTAATGCATGATCACGACATCAGGAAATTGCGTCTTCGTCAGCATGGCAAAACCGGCAGAGAAACCGATAAATGAGCCAAAGGTGGCCAGATAGAGCAGCGCCATAACCCACAGGTGTGGACGTTTCAGCACCGGCAACTGCTCACGCAGCGAGGATTTCGCCGCCGCCAGGTCGTTCATGCCGAACCAGGCCGCCAGCGTGCCGATCGCCAGGAACGGCACCCAGATCCAGGCGGCATTTTCCAGCCAGATGCTGTCGCCGGTGACGGTGGTCTGACCCACATCGGCAAAACCAAAAATGGCACAGGAGATCGCCAGCGGGGCGACAAACTGCATTACGCTGACGCCAAGATTACCGAGGCCGCCGTTGATACCCAGCGCGCCGCCCTGACGGGCTTTGGGAAAGAAGAAGCTGATATTGCCCATGCTCGACGCGAAGTTAGCGCCACCAAAACCGCACAGCAGGGAAATCACCATAAAAGTGGTGAATGAGGTCTGGCTGTCCTGTACGGCAAAGCCGAGCCACAGGCAGGGAATGATCAGGATGCCGGTGCTGAAGGCGGTCCAGCGACGTCCCCCAAAGATGGGAATAACAAAAGAGTAAGGCACACGCAGCAACGCGCCAGAAACCGACGGCAGTGCGGTCAGTAAAAAGAGCTGCTCAGTGCTGAAGGTAAAGCCAACTTTATTCAGGTTAACCGCAACGGTGCTGAACAGCATCCAGACGCAGAAGCCCAGCAGCAGACAGAAGACAGAAATCCACAGGTTACGGCTGGCGATACGTTTACCACGCGCCTGCCAGAACGCATCGTTTTCCGGTTGCCAGTCCTGAATTAACGCGCCGCGCGTCGGGGTTTGCAAAGAGGTGGATTGGGTCATAAATCTCTCATCAGCAGAATAATAATTGTGCGTATCCTGCGCATCCGTCGTGGTGTCGGGCTTGATACAAATCAACGGCAATGCAGGTTACAGAGGCGCGGCGCCCTCTCTTCACCCCGGTTAAGTAGTTGACTGAATTCAGATAACCCTTATAAATCATAAGGTTTAAACACGGTCGCCCATGCCTTCTGTAAAAGGGTGTCCAACTGGAAATAAAGGAGTAGTCCATTGGGGGTATATAGCGACCCCGCTTCACCGGTAAGATAGGCTCTCCGCCCGCTCAGGGCTGGCGTATGTGACAGGAACAGGAGCCATTGTGACGGCAGAGAAATTTACGCTTTTATTGATCGACGACCATCCCATGCTGCGCAACGGCCTGAAGCAGCTGATTGCTCTGGATGAAAGACTGCAGGTGGTTGCCGAAGCGGGTAATGGCATTGATGGCCTGGCGCTGGCACAGCAGCATGATCCCGACCTGATCCTGCTTGATCTTAATATGCCAGGTCTGAACGGACTGGATACCCTGACCCAGCTGCGTGAGATAGCCCTTTCTGGCCGGGTAGTGGTGTTCAGCGTTTCAGATAATGAAGAGGATGTGGTCAGCGCGTTGAAGCGCGGCGCTGATGGTTATCTGCTGAAAGATATGGAACCGGAAGCCTTACTGAAAGCGCTGCATCAGGCTGCTGCCGGTCAGATCGTGCTGAGCGAGGCGTTAACCCCGATTCTGGTCGCCCGGTTGCGTGAAGCGCAGCCTGCTCAGACGCGCGACATCAATCAGCTGACCCGGCGCGAGCGCGATATTCTGCAACTGATCAGCGACGGGATGACCAATAAAGCGATTGCCCGCAAGCTGGCCATCAGTGAAAGCACGGTCAAGGTTCACGTTAAATATCTGCTGAAAAAGATGAACCTTAAATCCCGACTTGAAGCCGCCGTCTGGGCGCTGCAGAACGGGCTGCACTGACCTTTCCCCCTTCCCGATGCGGCGCAGTGCCGTCCTGCCGGCCATAAACTGCCGCAGAAATCGCGAGCCGCCTCGCAGCCCCGCATCAGCGTCATGAGAACAGGCACTTTTTTGTCGCCAGCCGCCGCCACATTTGCCAGGATGCCTGTCAGGTTACACCCGGTCAGGATCGCGGCTGTGCATCACGCTGGCATATGCCCTGCCCTATTCGTTATCATCTGATTATCCTGCGCGCCTGGAATCCCTTTCGGTTTCATGGGCGTTGACCGCCAGAAATTTACCGCATTAAAAATGAGCTAAAACCTTATGCAAGAGCCAACCGAAAAGGACTTTCCTTCCCACACGCCGATGATGCAGCAGTACCTGCGTCTCAAGGCGGAGCATCCTGACATTCTGCTGTTTTACCGTATGGGTGACTTCTACGAGCTGTTTTATGACGACGCAAAACGTGCCTCGCAGCTGCTGGAGATTTCACTCACCAAGCGCGGTGCGTCAGCGGGCGAACCGATTCCGATGGCGGGTGTGCCCTATCATGCGGTTGAAGGTTACCTGGCTAAACTGGTGCAGCTGGGCGAATCCGTTGCCATCTGCGAGCAGATAGGCGATCCGGCGCTGAGCAAAGGCCCGGTCGAACGCAAAGTGGTGCGCATCGTTACCCCAGGTACCATCAGTGATGAGGCGCTGTTGCAGGAGCGGCACGACAATCTGCTGGCGGCAATTGTGCAAAGCCCGCGCGGTTTTGGCTACGCCACGCTGGATATCAGCTCAGGCCGTTTTCGCCTCAGCGAACCTGCCGATGCTGAAACCATGGCGGCAGAACTGCAGCGCACCAATCCGGCGGAGCTGCTCTACCCCGAAGATTTCCAGGCGATGTCGCTGATCGATCAGCGACGCGGCCTGCGACGCCGTCCGCTGTGGGAGTTTGAGATCGACACCGCGCGCCAGCAGCTGAACCTGCAGTTCGGCACCCGCGATCTCAATGGCTTCGGCGTGGAGAATGCGCACCTTGGACTGAGCGCGGCGGGCTGCCTGCTGCAGTATGTTAAAGATACCCAGCGCACCACGCTGCCCCACATTCGCTCGCTGAGCATGGAGCGGCAGCAGGACAGCATCATCATGGATGCGGCCACCCGCCGTAATCTGGAGATCACCCAGAACCTGGCAGGCGGCACTGACAACACCTTAGCGGCGGTGCTGGATAAAACGGTCACCCCGATGGGTAGCCGGATGCTGAAACGCTGGCTGCATATGCCGCTGCGCGATGCGCGCATCATTAACCAGCGTCAGGAGTCGATTGCTGAGCTGCAAAATCTCAGCGACGTGCTGCAACCGGTGCTGCGTCAGGTCGGCGATCTGGAGCGAATCCTGGCTCGCCTGGCCCTGCGCACCGCACGTCCGCGCGATCTGGCTCGCATGCGTCATGCGTTTCAGCAACTGCCGGAACTTAACCAGCTGCTGGCCGATGTTGAGGCACCGCAGTTGCAAAAGCTGCGCACGCAGATGGGCGAGTTCACTGCGTTACGTGAGCTGCTGGAACAGGCGGTGATTGAGTCACCGCCGGTGCTGATCCGCGACGGCGGAGTCATTGCGCCCGGCTACAACGCGGAGCTGGATGAGTGGCGCGCACTGGCAGATGGCGCAACCGACTATCTAGACCGGCTGGAGATCCGCGAACGCGAGAAGCTGGGACTGGATACCCTGAAGGTCGGCTTTAACGGCGTGCATGGTTATTACATCCAGGTAAGCCGCGGACAGAGCCATCAGGTACCGATGCACTATGTGCGTCGTCAGACCCTGAAAAATGCTGAACGCTATATCATTCCGGAGCTGAAAGAGTACGAAGACAAAGTACTCACCTCCAAAGGTAAAGCGCTGTCGCTGGAAAAAAGCCTGTATGAGGCGCTGTTCGATCAGTTGCTGCCGCATCTTGAAGCGCTGCAGCTGAGTGCCGCCGCGCTGGCAGAGCTGGATGTGTTAAGCAACCTGGCTGAACGCGCCTGGTCCCTGAACTATTGCCGCCCGGTATTGCAGGATAAAGCCGGGATTAAAATCAGCGGCGGACGCCATCCGGTGGTGGAACAGGTTCTGAAAGAGCCGTTTATTGCCAACCCACTGTCACTGGCACCCCAGCGCAGAATGCTGATTATTACCGGCCCCAATATGGGCGGTAAAAGTACCTATATGCGCCAGGCGGCGCTGATTGCGCTGATGGCATGGATTGGCAGTTTTGTTCCTGCCGATGAGACGCTGATCGGCCCGCTGGATCGCATCTTTACCCGTGTCGGTGCCGCTGACGATCTCGCCTCCGGGCGCTCGACCTTTATGGTTGAGATGACCGAAACCGCTAACATCCTGCACAACGCCACCGAAAACAGCCTGGTGCTGATGGATGAGATTGGACGCGGAACATCCACCTACGACGGTTTATCGCTCGCCTGGGCCTGCGCCGAAAACCTGGCGAACCGTATCAAGGCGATGACGCTGTTTGCCACCCATTACTTCGAGCTGACAACCCTGCCGGAAAAAATGGAAGGCGTGGTCAACGTCCATCTGGATGCCGTTGAGCATGGCGACACGATCGCCTTTATGCACAGCGTCCAGGAGGGTGCGGCAAGTAAGAGCTATGGTCTGGCGGTGGCGGCGCTGGCCGGCGTACCCAAAGAGGTGATTAAGCGGGCGCGCAATAAGCTGAAGGAACTTGAGACCGTTTCAAACCACTCCGCGTCATCGACGGTCGATGGCTCTCAGCTGCCGCTGCTGGTTGAAGAGACCTCGCCTGCCATGGAGGCGCTTGAGGCGCTGGATCCGGATACGCTGACACCGCGTCAGGCACTCGACTGGATTTATCGTCTTAAATCGCTGGTCTGATATTACATCCCTTACATCGCACCGCGTTAATGCGCGGTGCGATGCTTGCTCGCCCGCAAATCACTTTTCTGCAGACATAAAAAAAGCGATGGTTTTCACCATCGCTTTTCGCATTCAAACTCAGATTTACTGTTAACGATTATTCACGAAACAGTGCTTCAATGCTGAGGCCCTGCGCCTGCAGGATTTCACGCAGACGGCGTAAACCTTCAACCTGAATCTGGCGTACACGCTCGCGGGTTAAGCCGATTTCACGACCCACATCCTCAAGTGTTGCCGCTTCATAGCCCAACAGGCCGAAACGACGTGCCAGCACTTCACGCTGCTTGGCGTTCAGTTCGAACAGCCATTTAACGATGCTTTGTTTCATATCATCGTCCTGCGTGGTGTCTTCCGGTCCGTTGTCTTTCTCATCGGCCAGAATATCCAGCAGCGCTTTTTCAGAATCACCGCCTAATGGCGTATCAACCGAGGTAATGCGTTCGTTGAGACGTAACATGCGGCTTACGTCATCAACCGGTTTATCAAGCTGCTCTGCGATCTCTTCCGCACTCGGCTCATGGTCGAGCTTGTGGGAAAGTTCACGCGCAGTACGCAGATAAACATTCAGTTCTTTCACAATGTGAATCGGCAGACGGATGGTACGGGTTTGATTCATGATCGCCCGTTCAATAGTCTGACGAATCCACCAGGTGGCGTACGTTGAGAAACGGAACCCGCGCTCCGGGTCAAATTTCTCTACGGCGCGAATCAGGCCGAGGTTACCTTCTTCAATCAGGTCCAGCAGAGCTAAACCACGATTGCTGTAACGACGAGCGATTTTCACCACCAGGCGTAAGTTACTTTCGATCATACGGCGACGGGAAGGGATATCACCCCGCAATGCACGGCGCGCGAAGAAGACTTCTTCCTCTGCCGTTAACAACGGAGAATAGCCAATCTCCCCGAGATAGAGCTGCGTCGCATCTAACACACGTTGCGTCGCACCCTGTGATAGCAACTCTTCTTCCGCTACGTCGCTATCACTGGCTTCATTTTCAACGAGTGCCTTCTCGTCAAAAATTTCAGCTCCGTTCTCATCGAATTCCGCGTTCTCATGTAACTCGTTTACTTTCAGCGTATTCTGGCTCATAAGCGGCTCCTACCCGTGATTCCAGGGCAGAACATAAACCTGTTTTGTTCTGCCGGATTATCGCTGCGGTAAATAACGCAACGGGTTTACGGATTTCCCCTTGTAACGAATTTCAAAGTGTAATCTGACTGAACTGGTTCCGGTGCTACCCATGGTAGCGATCTTTTGCCCCGCCTTAACTTCCTGTTGTTCCCGGACCAGCATTGTATCGTTGTGGGCGTAGGCGCTCAGGTAATCATCGTTGTGTTTAATGATGATTAAATTACCGTAACCCCGGAGTGCGTTACCTGCGTAAACCACTCGTCCTGAAGCAGTGGCGACCACAGATTGTCCGCGCGTCCCGGCGATATCGATACCTTTATTGCCACCTTCGGCGGCAGAGAAGTTATCGATGATCTTCCCGTCAGTCGGCCAGCGCCAGCTTCCGACCGGCGTTGAACTGTTGGTTGTACTGCTAACCGTTGGGGGTGCGGTAACGACTGGAGCTGTTGTCGTTGCAACATTTGCTCCATTCGAAGGCAACATTTTGCTGCCACCCGAATTACCTGAATCATCAGAATACGTAATAACAGGTTGCTGTGCAACAGCAGGCGATTTAATTTGTGGCGCCGCCGGAACGCCGCCCTGCGTTGCATCAGCAACGGTAATGGGATTGCCGCCAGTAATCGGCTGACCCGACCCATTGCCAATCTGCAAAGTTTGTCCGACATTCAGGCCATATGGCGCCGGAACATTGTTGCGCTGGGCTAAATCACGGAAATCGTTGCCGGTAATCCAGGCGATGTAAAACAATGTGTCGCCACGCTTAACGGTATAAGTTTCACCGGAGTAGCTACCCTTAGGAATGTTCTGATAACTGCGATTGTAAACAATCCGGCCATTCTGCGTCTCAACATTGCTGTTGGTACTAATCATTCCACCACTAGCGGGGGCAGATGCTGAATTTTTGCTTAACATTTGTCCCTGGGCTGGCGTGGCAGGAACGCCGCCTGAACTCATGTCTGCTCCAGACTGGTTAGTGTTCATGCCACCATTGTCGCCAACGCGACTGATGGGTGCCTGTGAGTTGTCGCTGGAGCTACAGCCTGCCAGCCAAAAACCTACCAGTGAAAGCGCCGCCAGACGGCGTAACTGAAAAAGTGTGCTTCCCGTGCTCATTAATCCCCCGTGATGGCAACTCTGATCTATCTGTTTCACTGTATCTGCCAGCAGGATACTCTGCGCGGCGCGATAAAATCTGCGTTTTCGATGAATAAACTGGATAGTAACAACATCAGGTACGTGGTGCTATGAAACAGTTGTGAAGAAATACGAAGAGGGTCAGGCCAGATCGCCCTGCACCAGCGGGACAAAACGCACTGGTTCGATGGTCTCTTCCATCACCTCTTCGCCCTGACGACGCAGGCGCTTCAGTACCTGCTGATCTTCACCAACCGGCAGCACCATGATGCCGCCTTCTGCCAGTTGTGCTATCAGCGCAATCGGAATTTCAGGCGGTGCAGCCGTGACGATGATGGCATCGAAGGGGCCACGTGAAGGCCAGCCCTGCCAGCCATCACCATGACGGGTTGAGACATTATGCAGATCCAGCTGTTTCAGACGGCGCTTGGCCTGCCACTGCAGCCCTTTGATGCGTTCCACTGAATAAACATGGTCCACCAGGTGGGCAAGAATCGCCGTCTGATAACCTGAACCCGTACCAATCTCCAGCACACGCGAATGCGGATTAAGTCCGAGCAGCGCGGTCATCCGCGCGACCATGTAGGGCTGTGATATCGTCTGACCGGAGCCGATGGGCAAGGCAACATTGTCCCAGGCTTTATGCTCGAACGCTTCGTCGATAAAACGTTCGCGCGGCACCTCGCTGATGGCTTTCAGCAGGTTTTCATCATCGATGCCCTGCTGACGCAGTTGTGACAGCAACGTCTCAATACGCCGATTCACCATGCCAGGTTCACCTCAGCTTTAGCCAGCCAGTCACTAAGCACGTTCTGCGCGCTGTGCGCCGTTAAATCGACATGGAGTGCCGTGACAGAGACGTAGCCCTGATCCACGGCGGCGAAGTCCGTATCGGGGCCCGCATCCAGTTTTTCGCCTGGCGGACCAATCCAGTAGAGTGTATTGCCACGCGGATCCTGCTGCGCAATCACCTGATCCGCCGGATGGCGACTGCCACAGCGCGTCACGCGGATGCCTTTGAGTTCAGACAACGGCAGATCGGGAACGTTGATATTGAGAATGCGGCCGGTGCGCAGCGGTTCATGCGTCAGCGCCCTGAGGAGCGCGCAGGTCACGGCCGCCGCGGTGGCGTAGTGCTGATGGCCATTGAGCGAAACCGCGATAGCCGGTAAGCCAAGATGTCGCCCTTCCATCGATGCCGCCACCGTGCCGGAGTAGATCACATCATCGCCCAGATTGGGGCCGGCATTGATGCCCGACACCACAATGTCGGGACGCGGCTGCATCAGCGCATTCACCCCCAGATAGACGCAGTCGGTCGGCGTCCCCATCTGGACGGCGATATCGCCGTTTTCATGGGTGAAGGTGCGCAGAGGCGTTTCCAGCGTTAATGAGTTCGAGGCACCGCTTCGGTTACGATCGGGGGCAACAACCTGCACGTCAGCAATCTGCCGCAGGGCTTTCGCCAGAGTCTGAATGCCTGGCGCATGAATGCCGTCATCGTTACTGAGCAATATCCGCATTTCGTTCTGACCTTTTTTTATTCGACTGGTCGCCGTGACGGAACCTGTTTTAACGGCATGGCAACAGGTGAGGAATGGACGGCGATTTTTGCATTCTAGCGAGGCGCGCAAGGAAGTGGTAGGCGTAAATCACACGACGGTGGGGGTTTGCCGCAACATTACCCACACTGCGGGTCAGGTTGCGGCGAAGATTACTCATCAATCTGATCGGGCGAGTCCGCGTGGGTCAGCAGCTCCCGGACCACGCTGGTGGCAAAGCTGCCCGCTGGCAGCCAGAATGCCAGTTCCAGCGTGACATCATCCCACCAGCTCCACTGCATATCGCGCGGCACCATCAACATAGCACGGCGTGCAGCATCGACCTTTTCACGTTCAATCAGTCCCAGCAGCAGCGTCTCATCAGCCAGCGCCTGCTGTTCAAAGGCCAGCGCGTCAGCCTGCGGGCCAGGCTCGCCCCGTCCCGGCAGCGGCGCGGTGATGCGCAGCTCATGCTGCTCAACCCGGCGCTGTGACTCTGCCAGTTCATCAGGCTGGGCGACAAACCAGCTGCCTCGTCCGGTCAGCTGCAACGCATCGCCGTTGAGCACCTGAGTCAGCCCACCCTGCTGTTGCAGACGCGCACTGGTCACCTGATTAAACAGCGCACTGCGCGCGGCAGAGAGCATCAGGCTGCGCTTGTTGCGGTCGCGAATAATGATCTCATTGCGCGCCCACTTTTCAGCCATCACCAGGTTATTGCCGCCGCGGCCAAAGCGCTGTTCACCAAAATAGTTGGGCACGCCCGCATCGCGAATCTGCGCCAGACGCATTTCAACCGCATCACGGTCACTGATCTGGCGGATGATCAGCCGGAACGCGTTCCCCGCCAGTGCGCCGATGCGCAGCTTACGTTTGTGGCGCACCGCCTGCAGAATCTCGACCCCTTCCAGCTCAAAACCGCGCAGATCGGGCATCGCATTACCCGGCAGGCGAAAACAGAGAGTCTGTTCCGTCACCGCATGGCGATCTTTCATTCCGGCATAACTCATGTCGCGCTGATGAATACCGAGATACTTCGCCAGTGCCTCAGCCACAAAGCGGGTATTTGCCCCCACTTTACGGATACGCACCAGCAGGTGCTCACCTTCACCATCCGCGCCATAACCGAGATCCTCAACCACCACGAAATCTTCCGGATTGGCTTTGATCACGCCGGAGGCCACGGGTGTGCCGTGCAGGTAATTCAGCATCATTGGCTGTCAGCTTTCAGGACTAACGCCACCGCTTCACAGGCGATGCCTTCGCCGCGCCCGGTAAAGCCCAGCTTTTCGGTGGTGGTCGCTTTGACGTTGACCGCATCCATATGGCAGCCCAGATCTTCTGCAATATTGATCCGCATCTGTGGCACGTGCGGCAGCATTTTCGGTGCCTGAGCAATAATCGTGACGTCGACATTACCGATGCGATAGCCTTTGGCTTCGATACGGCGCCAGGCCTCACGCAGCAGGCCGCGGCTGTCCGCCCCTTTAAAGGCCGGATCGGTGTCAGGAAACAGCTTGCCGATATCGCCCATCGCCACTGCGCCCAGCAGCGCGTCAGTCAGCGCATGCAGTGCCACATCGCCATCCGAATGGGCGATAAAACCCTGCTCAAACGGGATCCGCACACCGCCAATCACTAACGGACCCTCTCCGCCAAAGGCGTGAACGTCAAAACCGTGACCGATACGCATCATGCGCTCTCCTTTAATTGAATCTGACTCAGATAAAAAGCCGCCAGCGCCAGATCTTCTGGCCGGGTGACTTTGATGTTATCACTGCGTCCGCTGACTAACAGCGGGTGGTAGCCGCAATACTCCAGCGCCGAGGCTTCATCGGTGATGGTCGCGCCTTCTGCCAGCGCCCGCGTCAGGCAGGCGGTGAGCAGCGCATGAGGGAAAAATTGCGGCGTTAAGGCGTGCCAGAGATCGTCGCGCTCTACGGTATGGGCCACCGCGGCTTTGCCCGGCTCGCCCCGTTTCATGGTGTCACGCACTGGCGCGGCCAGAATCCCGCCAACGTGGCTCTGTTCACGCACGTTGAGCAGTTGCTGGAGATCGTCGGGATGCAGACAGGGACGCGCGGCATCATGGACCAGCACCCAGGCGGAACCCTGTGCGGCCTGCAATCCGGCCAGCACCGATTCGGCGCGGGTCTCTCCGCCTGTTACCCTGAGCACGCGCGGATCGCGTGCCAGCGGCAGTGAAGCGAAGTGCTGGTCATCAGGACTGAGGGCGACAATCACCTGTTTGATAGCGGGATGGGAAAACAGACGCGCAATGCTGTGTTCCAGAAGGGTGTGCTGACCAATCGTCAGATACTGCTTCGGACAGGTTGCCTGCATGCGGCTGCCGATCCCGGCAGCGGGCACCACGGCAATCACATCCGCAAGGGAGGCCAGAGTGTTCATGTTTTATCGTTGTTGGTTAAGCGCTGCTTGTTGCGCGTTGCGTTTGTTCTGGTCAGGCACCAGACGATAGAAAGTCTCACCGGGCTTAATCATGCCCAGTTCATTGCGTGCACGCTCCTCGATCGCTTCCGAGCCGCCATTGAGATCGTCAATTTCGGCAAACAGCTGATCGTTTCGCGATTTCAGTTTGGCATTGTTTGCCTGTTGCACCGCGACATCATCATTGACGCGCGTATAGTCATGGATGCCATTTTTCCCCAGCCACAACGAATATTGCAGCCAGCCAAGCAGCACCAATAACAGTAACGTCAGTTTTCCCATCCCGCCCCCTAAAAACGGCCCAATCATCCCATAACTTTGCACAGGACTCCACACCAGCGGAGAAAATGGCGCGCTTTGCTGCGCGTCTGCGCAAAATATGAATCAGTACCGATTCAGACAGGAAAAGATTTGTAACCTGCCGATGCGTTTGCACATCAGCGCGGGCGCACTGAGGGCTTACCAGCCAGAGAGAAAAGAGAACATTAACCAGAAGAGCGTGACCACCATGATCACCGTGGCGAGCGCGGCCCACAGCCACTGTCCACTCAGCAGCGTATTCAGCGCGATACCCGTGACCACCGCAACCGGCAGCAGCGCCAGAAAGAATGGCCAGGTATAAAGAAAGAAGAACAGCGTGTTAGAGCCGAACAGCAGGAAAGGAATCGCCAGCGCGCACCAGTAAGCGAGAAAGCCGATAACGCCGCCCGGCAGCAATGAGCGCGGCTCATCCGGGGAGGAGTCATCTTTTCGAGCGAGCATTGGGGTAATGTTCTGCATAGGCATCCTGTTGGCGCGAGGGCGGCAAATCAGAAACGATTTGCCGCTGTCTCTTCAGGATTTGATGATATCGCGGTCACGCAGCAGGTCTAACAATTGGGCGGCGAGTTTTGTAACCAATTGTTCGCCATCCAGCTGGATTTCCGGGCTATCGGGCGCCTCATAGACGCTGTCGATGCCGGTGAAATTACGCAGTTCACCGGCGCGCGCTTTGCGATACAACCCTTTCGGATCACGCACTTCACACACGGCTAACGGCGTATCGACAAATACCTCGATAAACTGTCCCGGCTCCAGCAGATCGCGCACCATCTGACGCTCGGCGCGATGCGGCGAAATAAAGGCAGTGAGCACCACGAGTCCGGCATCCACCATCAGTTTCGCCACTTCACCGACGCGACGGATATTCTCTTTACGGTCATCATCGCTGAAACCGAGGTCACGACAGAGGCCGTGACGCACATTGTCACCATCCAGCAGATAGGTGCTGACGCCGATGCGGTGCAGCGCCTGCTCCAGCGCACCGGCAACGGTGGATTTCCCCGAGCCCGAAAGGCCGGTGAACCACAGCACCACGCCCTGATGGCCATGCTGCTGTTCGCGTGAGGCGCGTGTCACCGGATGATCATGCCACACCACGTTATCGTCGTGCTGAGCCATTACTGACCGCCCAGCAGGTCGCGCGCATTCCAGTGTGGGAAGTGGCGGCGCACCAGCGCATTCAGTTCCAGCTCAAACGCGCTGAACTCGCCGGTATTAACCGGGGCATCATGGTTTGGCTGATGGATCATGCCGGCACCCACGGTGACGTTGCTCAGGCGATCGATAAAGATCATGCCGCCGGTTACCGGGTTCTGCTGATAGCTGTCGAGCACCATCGGTTCATCAAAGGTGATCTCAATGCGACCGATACCGTTCAGCGGCAGCGTATCGACCTGACGCGTCTCCAGTGAGTTGATCTCGACCTGATGCAGCACCTTCTCTACCCGGCCACGGGTTTTCTTACCGGCGATTTTCAGGTCATAACTCTGACCGGCCTGCAGCGGCTGTTCTGCCATCCAGACCACGTCAACGCTGGCAGACTGAACCGCTGCCAGCTCTTCACTGGCATCCACCAGCAGATCGCCACGGCTGATATCAATCTCATCCTGCAGCACCAGGGTAATCGCTTCGCCTGCACCCGCTTCCTGCAGATCGCCATCGAAGGTCACAATGCGGGCAATGGTCGACTCCACGCCAGAAGGCAGCACTTTAACGCGCTGGCCTACCTGCACGCTGCCCGACGCCAGGGTGCCGGCATAGCCACGAAAATCGAGGTTCGGACGGTTGACATACTGCACCGGGAAACGCATCGGCTGATGATCGACGACGCGCTTCAGCTCCACGGTCTCCAGCACATCCAGCAGCGTCGGGCCGCTATACCACGGCATGGTCTGACTGGCAGAAGCGACGTTATCCCCTTCCAGCGCCGACATCGGCACAAAGCGGATATCGAGGTCTTCCGGCAGCTGCGCAGCAAAGTCGAGGTAATCCTGTTTGATCTGTTCGAAGCGCTCCTGATTGTACTCCACCAGATCCATCTTATTGATCGCCACCACCAGGTGTTTGATCCCCAGCAGCGTCGAGATAAAGCTGTGGCGGCGGGTCTGATCCAGTACGCCTTTACGCGCATCGATCAGCAGGATCGCCAGATCGCAGGTTGACGCGCCGGTCGCCATGTTACGGGTGTACTGCTCATGTCCCGGCGTGTCGGCGATAATAAATTTACGCTTTTCGGTCGAGAAGTAGCGGTAGGCCACATCAATGGTAATGCCCTGCTCACGCTCAGCCTGCAGACCATCCACCAGCAGCGCCAGATCGAGCTTCTCGCCCTGGGTGCCGTGACGTTTGCTGTCGTTGTGCAGCGATGAGAGCTGATCTTCATAGATCTGACGGGTGTCGTGTAGCAGACGTCCAATCAGGGTACTTTTTCCGTCGTCAACGCTGCCGCAGGTCAGAAAACGCAGCAGGCTCTTGTGTTGTTGCGTGGTCAGCCAGGCTTCAACGCCGCCCTGGTCGGCAATCTGTTGTGCAATTACGGTATTCATCTGGCGTCTCCTTAGAAATAACCCTGGCGTTTTTTCAGTTCCATCGAACCGGACTGATCGCGATCGATCATGCGGCCCTGACGCTCGCTGGTGGTGGAAACCAGCATCTCTTCGATGATCTCCGGCAGCGTCTGCGCCTCGGACTCTACCGCGCCGGTCAGCGGCCAGCAGCCGAGCGTACGGAAACGGACCATCCGTTCGGTGATCTCTTCACCCGGCTGCAGGTTGATGCGATCGTCATCGATCATCATCAGCATGCCATCACGCTCCAGCACCGGACGCGGTGCGGCGAGATAGAGCGGCACGATCTCGATGTTTTCCAGGAAGATGTACTGCCAGATATCCAGTTCGGTCCAGTTCGACAGCGGGAAGACGCGGATGCTTTCACCCTTGTTGATCTGACCGTTGTAGTTGTGCCACAGCTCAGGGCGCTGGTTTTTCGGATCCCAGCGATGGAAGCGGTCACGGAATGAGTAGATACGCTCTTTGGCGCGTGACTTCTCTTCATCACGACGTGCGCCGCCAAAGGCCGCATCAAAACCATATTTGTTCAGCGCCTGCTTCAGCCCTTCGGTTTTCATGATGTCAGTGTGTTTGGCACTGCCGTGAACAAAGGGGTTGATGCCCATCGCCACGCCTTCCGGGTTGCGGTGAACCAGCAACTCTGCGCCCATCGCTTTCACGGTGCGATCGCGAAATTCGTACATTTCACGGAATTTCCAGCCGGTATCCACATGCAGCAATGGGAACGGCAACGTGCCTGGGTAGAAGGCTTTACGCGCCAGATGGAGCATGACCGAGGAGTCTTTGCCGATGGAGTACATCATCACCGGATTGCTGAACTCCGCCGCCACTTCGCGAATGATGTGGATACTCTCCGCCTCCAGCTGACGCAGATGAGTGAGTCGTTTTTGGTCCATGATTTTCCCTCAAGCCAGATTGACAACGGCGGACTCGCGAGCCCCCTGCTGTGCTGAATGTTTAAACCAGGCGAGTTGCCCGTGCAGATTAACCACCTCTCCGATCACCAGCAGCGCCGGAGTGGGTGCCGAGGCGGCCAGCGCCTCAAGTTGTTCTAAGGTGCCGGTCAGCACCTGTTGATCCTGACGGGTGCCGCGACTGATCACCGCCACCGGCGTTGATGGCGCGCGACCGTGCTGAATCAGCGCCTCGCTGATGGCAGCGGCTTTAACGGTTCCCATGTAGATCGCCAGCGTCTGACGCGCACGCGCCAGCGATGGCCAGTCAATGTCATCCCCATCGGGACGGCAGTGACCGGTAATAAACATCACGCTCTGCGCGTAGTCACGGTGGGTCAGCGGAATACCGGCATAAGCCGTCGCACCGGCTGCCGCGGTGACGCCCGGCACCACCTGGAACGGCACACCCGCCTGCTGAGCCGCCTGCAGCTCTTCGCCGCCGCGGCCAAAGATAAAGGGATCGCCGCCCTTGAGGCGCACGACGCGCTTGCCTTTCAGCGCCAGTGAAACCAGCATCTGATTGATCTCTTCCTGCGGCAACGTGTGCGCGCTGGCCCGTTTGCCGACGCAGATGCGATCGGCATCGCGGCGCACCAGATCCAGCACCTCTTCGCTGACCAGATGGTCGTAGAGCACCACATCGGCTAACTGCATCACCTGCAGGCCACGCAGCGTCAGCAGACCGCTGTCGCCCGGCCCGGCGCCCACCAGAAAGATCTCGCCCTGACGGGTCGGCTCTTCCTGCAGTTCGCGGTCCAGCGTGCGTTTCGCCTCTTCGACGTTACCGGCAGACATCTCACTGGCGAACCGGCCGTCGAAAGCGCGTTCCCAGAAGCGCCGACGGTCAGACATGCGGCTGAAGCGCTGTTTGACTTTATCGCGCCAGAGTCCGGCCACTTCAGCCATCTGACCCAGACTGGCAGGCAGCAGCGTTTCGATTTTTTCGCGCAGCATGCGTGCCAGCACCGGTGCGGTGCCGCTGGAGGAGATCGCCACCACCAGCGGTGAGCGGTCAACAATCGAGGGGAAGATAAAGGTGCATTTTGGCTGGTCATCCACCACGTTAACCAGCTTATGCCGCGCATTGGCGGCTTCAAACACCTGGGTGTTGAGATGGTTGTCGTCGGTGGCGGCAATCACCAGGAAAACGCCATCCAGCTGGGCCGGGTCAAATTCGGTCGCCAGCCACTCCAGCTCCTGCTTATCCAGCAGTGCCTGCAGTTCAGGGCAGAGTTCACGAGATGCGATCAGAACGCGCGCGCGTGCACGGCGCAGCAGTTCAATTTTTCGCGCCGCAATATCTCCCCCGCCGACAACCAGAACCGGGCGGCCAGAAAGATCGGCAAAAAGAGGCAAATAGTCCACGTTAACCCTGATGTTTTAACTTTGTATTAACGCGACTATACGTCGCTGGGTTTATCCAGATGAAATTACGAATTGGAATGAGTAGTTACCGAATGGAATAACGACGCCGCAAAGCACAGAACAATTTGGTCTTAGCAGATGAAATTTAATGGCTTTTTCGTGAACAGGCTCACATATTGAAAGCCACACCTGCGGCAGCAAAAGCAGATAAGTGCCAGCGATAATGGTCCGTTACGCCTTTCGGTAGTGACAGCGCCCGATTCCACTAACAAAGTCACGGGACAAAAAGGATATAATGCGCGCGGCATGGCTGGCCCTGGTCCCCATGCGGAACGGCTCCCGAATAATGAAAAAGGATGCACTATGTTTTATTCCCTCCGCTTGAGGGTAGCGACAATTTTATTTGGCGCACTCATTTCTCCGCTGGCTCTGGCCACTCCGCCTGGCCAGTTTGCCGAACAGCAGGTCCGGCACATCGCCACCTTGTTTCCTGGCCGGATGAGCGGCAGCCCGGCTGAGCTGATGGCAGCCGACTACCTGCAACAGCAATTTACCGCGCTGGGGTATAAGACCAATACCCGCCAGTTCAGGACCGGCTATAAGTGGCAGGAAGAGGACGGCACGCAGCGCTGGCATAAGCTCACGGCAACCTCGGTGATTGCCGCGCGTGCAGGCAGCGTGCCGCAGGAGATTCTGATCGTGGCACATCTGGATACCTGGACGCCGCAAAATAGCAGCCAGGCCCAGCACAACCTGGGCGGCTTACGCCTGCAGGGCGTCGATGATAATGCTTCGGGTCTTGGCGTAATGCTGGAGCTGGCGCAGCAGCTGAGCCGCAAACCGCTGCATTACGGCATACGCTTTGTGGCGCTGAGCGCCGGAGAGGCGGATCTGCACGGCATGGATGATTATGTTGAGCGGATGAGCACGCGTGAGAAGAAGAATACCCTGCTGGTCATCGATCTGAATAGCCTGATCACCGGCGATCATCTCTATTTTAACAGCGGCATGAATACGCCCCGGGCGGTGCGCAAGCAGACCAGCGAACGAGCCCTGTTACTGGCACGCCAGCAGGGCATTCCCGCCGCCAGTCATCAGCTGAACCGTAAAGATTTTGACGCTCTTAATGCCTTCGACAAGGCGGGCTTTCCGCTGCTGGATGTGACCGCCAGCAACTGGACGCTGGGTAATAAAGATGGTGCGCTGCAGCGTCATCGTAGTCCCCACTTTCCTGATGGCGTTACCCGCCATCAGACTGACCTGGATAATCTGAGCTATCTCGACCGCTGGCTGCCGGGGCAGATAACCTTGCGAACCCGCGACAGCGTTCGCGTGCTGCTGCCGCTGCTCAGTGAACTGACCAATCCCAAAGTGTAAGGATCTGACATGTACGTGGTCTTTCTGAATTACGTTCGTCCGGTAGAAGAAGTTGAAGCGCTGCTGGCAGCCCATATCGAATGGCTGGATCGCTATTTTGACGCGGGCTTTTTTATTGCAGCGGGACGTAAAGATCCGCGCACGGGCGGCATGTTACTGGTCAGGGAGATGGAACGAGAAGAGCTGGATGCAATTTTAGCGGAAGATCCGTTTGTCACGGTGGCAGAGTATGAGGTGACGAAAGTGAATGTGACCCGTGCAGCAGAGGCGTTTGCCGGATTAAAAGGCGCTTAGCTTTCCGCCTGACTGCAGCCAAAAACTTCTCTCCCTGTGTGCGGGGAGAGAAGTCCTGCGTCAGCCTTCGTGCAGACCACACTCGCGCTTGAGGCCGAAGAAGCGCGTCTCTTCTTCTGCCATACCCGGCTCCCACTTGCGGGTGGTATGGGTATCGCCCACCGATAGATAGCCTTCATCCCACAGCGGATGGTACTTCAGCTTATGCTGCTCCAGATACTGATGAATCTGGCGGTTATCCCAGTCGATAATCGGCAGCAGCTTAAAGACGCCACGCTGGACGCCCAGCACCGGCAGATTCGCCCGGCTGCCCGACTGGTCGCGGCGCAATCCGGCAAACCAGGTCTGCGCGCCCAGGGTTTCAATGGCGCGATTCATCGGCTCAACTTTGTTGATCTCGTTATATTTCTCAATCCCCTCGACGCCCTGCTCCCACAGTTTGCCGTAGCGCGCTTCCTGCCAGGCCGGTGAGGTTTCGGCACGGAACACTTTAAGGTTGAGATTGAGCTGGTCCGCCAGCTCATCAATAAAACGATAGGTCTCCGGGAACAGATAGCCGGTGTCGGTCAGGATCACCGGAATATCGGGCTGCAGACGCGTCACCAGATGCAGCGACACCGCGGCCTGAATACCGAAACTGGAGGAGAGCACATAGGCACCCGGCAGATTCTCCAGCGCCCAGCTGACCCGCTCTTCCGCAGATGACTTCTCCAGCTGCGCATTGGTCGCGGCCAGCGCCATAGCACGCTGGACTTTGGACATCTCATTCAGTGCTGCGAGGTCGGGGTGACTCATTTTGCTTCCTCCCAAAAATCGCGTGCCGGGTCCAGCACCGGCGCAACAATGCCCGCGCGGATGGTGAAGTCACCAAAGCCTTCAGCGGCCTGGCGCTCAGTGGCCCAGCGTCCCACCAGCTCATCAATGGTGGCGAGAATTTCGCTTTCGTTAATGTTTTCACGGTACATGCGGGGAATACGCGTTCCGCTGCGGTTTCCACCCAGATGCAGGTTGTAGCGACCTGGCGCTTTACCCACCAGCCCCAGCTCAGCCAGCATGGCACGGCCACACCCATTGGGACAACCGGTAACGCGTAACACTATGTGCTCATCGCCAACGCCATGCGCATGCATGATCCCTTCTACTTTGGTCACGAAGGCAGGCAGGAAGCGCTCGGCTTCTGCCATCGCCAGCGGACAGGTCGGGAACGCCACGCAGGCCATCGAGTTTTCGCGCTGTGCCGTAACGTGATCCATCAGACCATGTTCGCGCGCGATTGCTTCGATCTGCGCTTTTTCGCTTTCCGGCACGCCCGCCACAATCAGGTTCTGGTTAGCGGTCAGGCGGAAATCGCCCTGATGAATTTTCGCAATTTCAGCGATGCCGCTTTTCAGCGGTCGGCCCGGATAGTCGAGCAGGCGACCATTTTCGATAAACAGCGTCAGGTGCCATTTGTTGTCGATGCCTTTAATCCAGCCAATGCGATCGCCACGGGTGGTGAACTCATAAGGACGGATCGGCTCAAACGTCACGCCTGCCCGTTTTTCAACTTCGGCTTTAAAGGTCTCGACGCCAACGCGTTCCAGCGTGTACTTGGTTTTGGCGTTTTTACGGTCGGTGCGGTTGCCCCAGTCGCGCTGCGTCGTGACCACCGCCTCGGCAACGTTGAGGATCTTCTCCACCGGGAAATAGCCAAACTCGCTGGCGGTGCGCGCATAGGTCGCTTTGTTACCGTGCTCAATCGACAGCCCGCCACCCACCAGCAGGTTAAAGCCCACCAGCTTGCCGTGCTCGGCGACAGCGACAAAGTTCAGATCGTTGGCGTGCAGATCCACGTCGTTATGCGGCGGGATCACCACAGTAGTTTTGAATTTACGCGGCAGATACGTTTCACCGAGGATCGGCTCTTCGTCGGTGGTGGCGACTTTTTCTTTATCCCACCAGATCTCCGCATAGGCACGGGTGCGTGGCAGCAGATGCTCAGAGAGTTTCTTCGCCCACTCATACGCTTCCTGATGCAGCTCCGACTCAACCGGGTTCGACGTACAGAGCACGTTACGGTTGACGTCGTTGGCGGTCGCCAGCGCATCCAGCCCCACTTCATGCAGCATCTGATGCGTCGGCTTAACGTTCTTCTTCAGAATGCCGTGAAACTGGAAGGTCTGACGGTTAGTCAGACGGATGCTGCCATAGATGGTTTTATCGGTGGCAAATTTGTCGATAGCCAGCCACTGAGTCGGCGTAATGATGCCGCCCGGCAACCGGCAACGCAGCATCATGGCGTGGCGCGGCTCCAGCTTCTGCTCAGCACGTTCGGCACGAATATCGCGATCGTCCTGCTGGTACATGCCGTGAAAACGGATCAGCAGGAAGTTGTCGCCGGTAAAACCGCCGGTCAGACCCTCTTCCAGATCTTCTTTAATGGTGCCGCGCAGATAGTTGCTCTGCTTCTTCAGACGCTCAGCGTCTGCTAATTTGCCTTCTACAACCAGCGGTCCAGGGTGTTTATCGCTCATTAGTAAACGTCTCGCTGATAACGGCGCTCAATGCGCAGCTCACTTAAAAATTCGTCGGCCGTTTCACGATCCATTCCGCCGTGTTCGACCACCACATCCAGCAATGCCTGCTCGACGTCTTTTGCCATACGATTCGCGTCGCCACAGACATAAAGATGCGCGCCCTCTTCAATCCAGCGCCACACTTCGGCCCCTTTCGCGCGGATCTTATCCTGTACGTAAATCTTCTCTGCCTGATCGCGTGACCAGGCGAGGTCGATATGAGTCAGCAGACCATCTTTCACATATTTCTGCCACTCCACCTGATAGAGGAAATCGTCGGTGAAGTGCGGATTACCAAAGAATAGCCAGTTTTTGCCGCTGGCATCGTCGTTGTCGCGCTGCTGCATAAAGGCGCGGAACGGCGCGATGCCGGTGCCCGGACCAATCATGATCACTGGCGCATCCGGATTAGCCGGCAGGCGGAAGTTGTCGTTGTGTTCGATGAAGACCCGGACTTCGCCCTCTTCTTCGATGCGATCGGCCAGCCAGGTCGATGCACCGCCGCCACGCTGGCGACCTTCAATATCAAAGCGAACGGCACCGACGGTGATATGCACTTCGGTATCGGTTTCAGCCTGCGAAGAGGCGATAGAGTAGAGTCGCGGCGTCAGCGGTCGCAGCAGGCCGGTCAGCTGTTCAGCGCTGAGTTCAGACGGTGCCAGGCGCACCATATCCACAATCGGATAGTGCTGCGCATAGTGCTGCAGCCTGGCTTTATCATCCACCAGTGAGAGCAACTCCGCGTTGCGTGACAGCTGGGCATACTGCGCCACGATCTGCGCGGTGTTAACCGTCAGCTCGAAATGCTTTAGCAGCGCCTCCGCCAGCGGCAGGGTTTTCCCCTGAACCTCTACCGGCTCATCGCCTTTCAGCCAGACCAGCTCCAGCAGTTCGCTGACCAGCGCCGCATCGTTCTCATACCAGACGCCCAGCGCATCGCCAGGCTGGTAGCGCAGACCGGAATCGCCCAGATCGATTTCGATATGGCGCACATCTTTATCTGAGTCCCGTCCGGTAATTTTCTGATTCACCGCCAGACTCGCGCTGAGCGGCGACTCTTTAGTATAGGGGCTGGTGGTGACTTCGTTGACGCTGCCGGCTGCTGTCGCCGCAGCCTGCGCCGGGGATTCAGTGGGAACGCGTTTCTTGAGAATTTCCGTCAGTGCATTGCGCCAGGCGGCGGCCTGCTCCGCATACTCAACATCTGCATCGACGCGATCCAGCAGACGCTCGCCGCCCAGCTCCGCCAGTCGGCTGTCAAAATCTTTACCCGCCTGACTGAAGAATTCATAAGAGGTGTCGCCCAGGCCAAACACTGCGAAGGCGGCACCCTCCATTTTCGGTGCCTTTTTCGACATCAGGAATTTATGCAGCGCCACCGCCTCTTCTGGCGGTTCGCCTTCGCCCTGGGTGGAGGTTACAACCACCAGCATTTTTTCCTGGCCAATCTGTTTGAACTTGTAATCACCGGCATTCACCAGGTTTACGTTCAGCTTTGCGGCCAGCAGGTCATCACGCAACTGCTCAGCCAGACGACGTGCGTTGCCGGTCTGGGAAGCGGAAAGCAGCGTAATGGCGGGCGCTTCGGCCGGAGCCGGAGCAGATGCAGTGCTGGCGACGGCGCTACCCGGGGTCTGTTCCACCCTGCCCCAGAAATAGCCTGACAGCCACGCCAGTTGAGTCGGGGAATAATCTGTCGTCGCCGCCTGTAAGCGAGCGAGTTGTTCCGGGGAGAGCGGAAGCATTGAACCAGGTGCCTGAGTCGTCATCGCGTTAAAAATTCCAGTATCAGAAGTCCGGACCGTAAAATGGCGGAAGAGTGCGTAGGTTACCGGTCCGTATATTAACGATTAAATACACCTTCGACATATCAAATAACCAAAATGACTAAATGGTTTTCCAGGTAGGAATAATCGTTAAAAGTGGTAAGCAAAGCGGTGATATATCAGTTAATTAGCTGGACGACACTGTATAAACGCGCAGGAAAAGGTTCGGTTTGTGCGGTTCGGGTGCGAAAAAAGCGGTAATCAGGTAGAATTCAGCGGTTTTTTAATGTCTGAGAACCATTATGTCTACCACCTTGTTTAAAGAGTTCCAGTTCGAAGCCGCGCATCATCTACCGAATGTGCCGGCCGGACACAAATGTGGCCGTCTGCACGGTCATTCGTTCCTGGTTCGTCTGGAGATTACCGGCGAAGTGGATGCGCATACCGGCTGGGTTATGGATTTTGCTGAGCTGAAGGCGGCGTTTAAGCCTGTCTACAATCGGCTGGACCACTACTATCTGAATGATATTCCCGGCCTGGAAAATCCCACCAGCGAAGTGCTGGCGAAATGGATCTGGGATCAGATGAAGCCGCAACTGCCGCTGCTTAGCGCGGTGATGATCAAAGAAACCTGCACCGCAGGCTGCGTTTACCGCGGCTAACCCTGTCGGATCGAACCCTTCGATCCGACGCGGCTTTTCTCTCCGTCCTGCCTCTGACGCTCAACACTTCCCTGTGGTTAACGGCTCATTGCGTGCCGCTTTATCAGGATCAGGCGATATTGAGATATTTATGGGTCTGCATCGACAGACGCCAGTTACGAGCAATGCAGGTCTCAATACAGAGCCGGGTTGCATCATCTTTGCGGCTGATTGGCTGCAGGGCGATGATACGCGCTTTGGTGTCATCAATGCCTGCCAGCAGCCGATCCAGCGCTTCCACATCACGCTCGCGCGCCACCGGATGCTTGATTTCATCGGCCCGGCTCAGCGCCTGGGGCAGAACATCGTAGCCGCCGCGCATGTTGACCTTCGGCGAGACGGTCACCCAGGTCCGTTCGGAACAGTGAATCTCGTGGGTTCCGCTGGTCTCAATCTGGCACTGGAAACCGTGCTGCTCCAGCGCAGTGGTTAACGGACGCAGATCGTAAATCGCCGGTTCACCACCGGTGATGACCACATGACGCGCCGTCCAGCCCTGCTGCGCAATGGCACTCACCAGGGTCGCCGCGTCGGCATCACCCCAGGCGTCGCTTTCCACCGTCTTGATCAAAATATCGCCCAGCGACGTTTCCCGATCTGTCCGCTTTTCCCAGGTGTGTTTGGTATCGCACCAGCTACAGCCCACCGGGCATCCCTGCAAACGAATGAAAATGGCAGGCACGCCGGTGTAATAACCTTCGCCCTGCAGTGTCTGGAACATTTCGTTAATCGGGTATTGCATTACGGACTCGCTTGAAAAAAACAGGGCGCTGATTATGGCAGATTTGCCGCGCAGCTCAACCACGCGTTGTGCCTTTTCTCCGCGCCGGACAAAACACAAATGAGGGGCTTCAGACGGCTGACAGGCTCAGAACGTGGATGGCCAGGACCGAAGAGCAAAGCGTCCCGCGCTCAGGACAAAAACGCCGGAAGCGTTTTTGAACAACGCAAAACGTTGTCCCGGTAACGGGCGTACCTCAGGGATGAGGTGCGTAATCGCGCGGACCCGGCCGGCAGAGATGCCGCTTTGGCGATCGGGCCTTGCCATCTGCGTCTGCACACCGCCACCAACAAAAAGCCCCGCACAAGGCGGGGCTTCAGAGGCCGATGATGTCACTTAGCGCGACATCAACGCACAGTCATTACTGACCTTTAACTTCTTTCAGACCGTTGAATGGCGCTTTAGAACCCAGCGCTTCTTCAATACGGATCAGCTGGTTGTACTTAGCAACACGGTCAGAACGGCTCATTGAACCGGTTTTGATCTGGCCCGCTGCAGTACCTACCGCCAGGTCAGCGATGGTCGCATCTTCGGTTTCGCCTGAACGGTGAGAGATCACGGCAGTGTAGCCCGCGTCTTTCGCCATTTTGATCGCAGCCATAGTTTCGGTCAGAGAACCGATCTGGTTGAATTTGATCAGAATGGAGTTAGCGATACCTTTATCGATACCTTCTTTCAGGATTTTGGTGTTGGTAACGAACAGGTCATCACCCACCAGCTGGATTTTGTCGCCCAGTACTTTGGTCTGGTAAGCGAAGCCGTCCCAGTCAGATTCGTCCAGGCCATCTTCGATAGAAACGATCGGATACTGTTTAGTCAGATCTTCCAGGAAGTGGGTGAACTCTTCAGAGGTAAACGATTTACCGCCTTCACCGGCCAGAACGTATTTGCCATCTTTGTAGAACTCAGATGCCGCACAGTCCATCGCCAGGGTGATGTCTTTGCCCAGCTCGTAGCCTGCTGCTTTTACCGCTTCAGCGATAACAGCCAGCGCTTCGGCGTTGGAACCCAGGTTAGGCGCGTAGCCGCCTTCGTCACCCACTGCAGTGCTCATGCCTTTGCTTTTCAGCACTTTTGCCAGGCTGTGGAACACTTCAGAACCCATACGGATGGCTTCTTTCAGGTTCGGAGCGCCAACCGGCTGGATCATGAATTCCTGGATGTCGACGTTGTTGTCGGCATGTTCGCCGCCGTTGATGATGTTCATCATTGGCAGTGGCATAGAGTATTTGCCTGGGGTGCCGTTCAGTTCAGCGATGTGCTCGTACAGCGGCTGACCTTTAGAGGCTGCAGCGGCTTTAGCAGCTGCCAGTGAAACAGCCAGAATGGCGTTAGCACCGAAGTTAGATTTGTTCTCAGTACCGTCCAGGTCGATCATGATCTTATCGATGTTCGCCTGATCTTTCGCGTCTTTGCCTTTTACCGCTTCAGCAATCGGACCGTTTACTGCAGCAACGGCTTTGGTTACGCCTTTGCCCAGATAACGTGATTTGTCACCGTCACGCAGTTCCAGCGCTTCGCGTGAACCGGTAGAGGCACCTGATGGTGCAGCTGCCAGGCCTACGAAACCGCCTTCCAGATGCACTTCAGCTTCAACAGTCGGGTTACCACGTGAGTCGATAATTTCGCGACCGATGACTTTTACGATTTTGGACATTACGATTTTCCTCAGTACAAGTTAGTCAATCCTAAGACAAGCAACGCGCGAAAAGTTCGCGCGCTGCCTGTGAAACTTACTTCGCTAAACGCTTCTGATGCTCATGTGCGGCTTTAACAAAGCCGGCAAACAACGGATGGCCGTCGCGTGGGGTCGAGGTAAACTCAGGATGGAACTGGCAGGCCACAAACCACGGATGGTTCGGGATCTCGATAATCTCAACCAGTTGATCATCACCAGAGCGACCTGCTACGCGCAGACCGGCTGCTTCAATCTGCTTTAACAGCATATTGTTCACTTCATAGCGGTGGCGATGGCGCTCAACGATAGTGTCAGAGCCGTAGAGCTGGCGAACCTGGCTGCCCGGCGTTAACTGACACTGCTGGCTGCCCAGACGCATGGTGCCGCCCAGATCGCTCTGCTCGCTGCGGACTTCGACGTTGCCATCTTCGTCACGCCATTCGGTGATTAATGCCACCACCGGATATTTACAGTCTGGCACAAATTCCGTGGAGTTGGCGCCCGGCATCCCGGCGACATTGCGGGCGAACTCCATCAGCGCAACCTGCATGCCCAGGCAGATACCCAGGTACGGCACGTTGTTTTCACGTGCATACTGCGCGGTCATCAGCTTGCCTTCCACGCCACGGTAACCGAAGCCACCCGGGATCAGAATCGCATCCAGATCTTTCAGTAATTCGACACCGCGTGATTCAACATCCTGCGAATCGATCAGTTTGATGTTCACGGTGACGCGATTTTTCAGGCCGCCATGTTTCAGCGCTTCGATGACCGACTTGTAGGCATCCGGCAATTCCACATACTTGCCCACCATACCGATGGTGACTTCACCACCCGGATTGGCTTCTTCGTAGATCACCTGCTCCCATTCGGCCAGGTTGGCTTCCGGTGCATTCAGGTTGAAGCGCTTGCAGATATAGTCATCCAGGCCCTGCGATTTCAGCATGCCCGGAATCTTGTAGATGGAATCAACGTCTTTCAGCGAGATAACCGCTTTTTCAGGGACGTTACAGAACAGGGCGATTTTAGCGCGTTCGTTGGCCGGTACGGCACGGTCAGAACGGCAAATCAGCACGTCTGGCTGAATACCAATTGACAGCAGCTCTTTCACCGAGTGCTGGGTCGGTTTGGTTTTCACTTCACCGGCAGCCGCCATATACGGCACCAGCGTGAGGTGCATATACATGGTGTGTTCGCGGCCCACATCAACGGCCATCTGGCGAATCGCTTCCAGGAACGGCAGTGATTCGATATCCCCGACCGTGCCGCCGATTTCGACCAGTACCACATCATGACCTTCACCGCCTTCAATAATGCGTTCTTTGATGGCGTTGGTGATGTGCGGAATAACCTGAATGGTTGCGCCCAGATAGTCGCCACGGCGCTCTTTGCGCAGGACTTCTGAGTAGATACGGCCAGTGGTGAAGTTGTTACGACGCGACATTTTGGTACGGATGAAGCGCTCGTAGTGACCCAAATCCAGATCGGTTTCAGCGCCGTCATCAGTGACGAAAACTTCACCGTGCTGCGTCGGGCTCATGGTGCCTGGATCCACGTTGATATACGGGTCCAGCTTCATGATGGTCACGTTCAGACCACGGGCTTCGAGAATGGCTGCGAGGGAGGCTGCGGCAATGCCTTTACCCAGAGAGGAAACGACCCCGCCGGTCACAAAAATATAATTCGTTGTCATGCTGAACCTGAGAGTTTAGGTTTAAAGACGGTGGAATAACCAGGACGGGAAAACAGTATACTGGAAACCGCTATCAGCCACAATTGATGAATCACCGCCATCCTCCAACGCATTGCTGCGGCTAACATAGCCGATAGCCGCCAATGAAATGTTGACGTGCGTCACAAAGTTGCCGTCAGGCTGAATCGAGTAAGCGAAAGCGGTGACTTTATGCACAGCGCTGGAATAATCAGCGCTTCTCGCCCCGTTTCACCTGCTGCCAGGCGGCTTCCATCTGCTCCAGCGTGGCACCCGGCATACTTAACCCCTGTGCAGCGATGATCGCTTCGACTTCGCGGAAGCGGCGCTCAAACTTGTCGTTGGCCTTTTGCAGCGCAGTTTCCGCTTTGCTGCCCAGATGGCGCGACAGGTTAACCGTGGCGAACAGCAGATCGCCAATCTCCTCTTCCAGCTTCTCACCATCCACCACGCTCTGCTGCGCCTCGTGCATCACTTCATCAATCTCTTCATGCACCTTAGCCACCACCGGCCCCAGCGTGGTCCAGTCGAATCCGACATTGTGACAACGCTTCTGAATCTTGTGGGCGCGCATCAGTGCGGGCAGTGCCTTAGGGATATCATCCAGCGCCGAATGCTGGGCTTTGTCAGCCCGCTCAGCGGTTTTTATCGCTTCCCAGTTTTTCAGCACTTCGCTGCTGGTTTCTGCTGTGGCATCGCCAAAAATATGTGGATGACGGCGCTCCAGCTTGTCGCTGATTGCGTGGCAGATATCCTCAAAATTAAAGCGATCCTGTTCGCTGGCCATCTGCGCATAGAACACCACCTGAAACAGCAGATCGCCCAGCTCACCGCGCAGATCGTCAAAATCTTCGCGCTGGATAGCGTCCAGCACTTCGTAGGTCTCTTCCAGCGTATAGGGCGCGATGGTGGCGAAGGTCTGTTCACGATCCCACGGACAGCCATGTTGTGGATCGCGCAGGGTTTTCATTATGCCAAGCAGGCGCTCAATAGCGTTCATTCAGGAGGATCCTTGATTAGTGAGATGACAGGCAACGGGCGAAGAGGCAAAGCGTACAACACGGCAGGACGCTATTCACCGCGTCCGGCCGTGTCTGGTGGTGCAGAAAACGCCTGCGCAACCTCCAGCTGCCGGTTGCCTCAGTGCCTGCCTGAATATCAGTGCAGGCGACGGGCGTCAATGATATCAGAGACCTGGTTCAGACGCGCCAGGACACGTCCCAGTACCTGATGGTTGTAGATCTCGATATCCATGTCGATGGTCGCCAGCTGTTTTTTGGTGTCGCTGCGGCTTGAGACGCCCAGGACATTCACTTTCTCGTTGGCGAGAATGGTGGTGATGTCACGCAGTAAGCCGCTGCGATCGTTGGCGGTCACGCGCACCACCAGCGAATAGCCGCTGGAGTAACTTTCGCCCCACACCGCATCGACGATACGTTCCGGCGCATGCGAAATGAGTTCAGCCAGCTGGTCGCAGTCGGCGCGGTGAATAGAGATGCCGCGCCCCTGGGTGATGAAGCCGACAATATCATCCCCCGGAATCGGCTGGCAGCAGCGGGCAATGTGGTGCATCAGGTTGCCCACGCCTTCCACGACGACGCGTCCGCTCTCTTTGCGTGAAGAGGGAGTGTACGATTTCTGGGTCAGCTGACGCAGCGCTTCGCGATCTTCCTCTTCGGCGCTCGGCTTGTTCAGCTTCGCCTGCAGGAAGTTAACCATCTGGTTAAGACGAATATCGCCGCCGCCAATCGCCGCCAGCAGCTCTTCAAGCGAGGTCACGTTATAGCGCGGCAACAGCAGTTTTTCGGCTTCGCGCAGGCTGATATCCAGCTGATTCAGTTCGTTATCCAGAATCTGCCGTCCGGCGATAATATTCTTGTCGCGATCCTGCTTGCGGAACCAGTTGTGGATCTTCGAGCGTCCACGGTTGGTGGTGATGTAGCCCAGATTCGGATTGAGCCAGTCGCGGCTCGGGTTCGGCTGCTTCTGGGTGATCACCTCAACCTGATCGCCCATCTGCAGCTGGTAGGTGAACGGCACGATGCGGCCACCGATTTTCGCGCCGATGCAGCGGTGACCGATGTCGCTGTGAATATGATAGGCAAAGTCGAGCGGCGTCGATCCAGCGGGCAGATCCACCACGTCGCCTTTCGGGGTAAAGACGTAGACCCGGTCATCGAACACCTGGCTGCGGACCTCTTCCAGCAGTTCGCCGGAGTCCGCCATCTCTTCCTGCCAGCTGATAAGCTTACGCAGCCAGGCGATCCGCTCTTCATGACCGGCCGCGCCACGCGCGCTGCTGGAAGTTGGCCCCTCTTTATATTTCCAGTGCGCCGCCACGCCCAGCTCGGCATCTTCATGCATCTGGCGGGTACGGATCTGGATCTCCACCGTTTTGCCCTGCGGCCCTAACACCACCGTATGAATCGACTGGTAGCCGTTGGGTTTGGGGTTAGCGACGTAGTCATCAAACTCGCTGGGCAGATGGCGATAGAGCGTATGCACCGTACCCAGCGCACCGTAGCAATCCTGCAGGCGATCGGCGACGATGCGCACCGCCCGCACGTCAAACAGCTCATCAAAGGCCAGCGATTTTTTCTGCATCTTGCGCCAGATGCTGTAGATATGTTTCGGACGGCCATAGACTTCGGCGCGCACGCCCTCTTTGACCATCTCTTTGCGCAGATTGCTGACGAAGTTTTCGATGTACTGCTCACGGTCAATACGCCGCTCATGCAGTAATTTGGCGATGCGCTTATATTCGTCGGGATGCAGGTAGCGGAAGCAGTAATCTTCAAGCTCCCATTTGAGCTGACCAATACCGAGACGGTTGGCCAGTGGCGCATAGATATTGGTGCTCTCTTTGGCGGCCAGTACCCGCTCATCTTCCGGCGCATCTTTCATTTCGCGCAGGTTCATGATGCGTTCAGCCAGCTTCAGCACTACGCAGCGGAAATCTTCCACCATCGCCAGCAGCATGCGGCGAACGTTATCCACCTGTTCAGAGGCCATGGAGTCGTTGTGGATCGCTTTCAGCTGGCGGATAGCGTCCATATCGCGCACGCCGTGTACCAGCGAGACAATGCCTTTGCCGACGGCGGTTTCCAGCTCCTCTTCACTCACCACTTCATCGTTAGCCAGCGGGAAAATCAGCGCCGCACACAGGCTTTCGATATCCATGCTGAGCATTGAGAGGATTTCAACCATCTCAATACCGCGCCACAGCAGCAGCGACTGATCAGGATGGCCCTGCGTCTGCGCTTCGCAGTAGCGCCAGGTCTCGGCCACACGTTGACATGATTGCGGGTTGGCAATACCGAGACTGGCGATCCACTGGTCGAGGGCGAAATCCCCCTCAGTATTTAAATGCGCACTTCTGACCGCAACCATAACCTCTCCTGCACAACGACATACATCGCTTATGTTTTTCTGAACAGCACCATGGATTCGAGATGACGGGTATGTGGGAACATATCCAGCATCGCGACCCTTTCCAATTGGTAGCCTGCCGACAGCAATGTCTGGCTGTCGCGGGCGAGTGTGGTGGGATTACACGAAACATAGACCACGCGATCTGGTGCAAGTTTAACCACATGCGCCATTACGCCCGCAGCCCCGGCGCGTGCCGGATCGAGTAATACCTTGTTAAATCCCTGTGCCGCCCACGGCTGGCGCGACACATCTTCTTCCAGATTATGCTGAAAGAAACTGACATTTTTAAGATTATTCAAATCAGCATTATACGCTGCCTGCCGCACTAATGCTGCAATCCCCTCCACACCAACTACATTTTGTACGAAGATTCCTATAGGAAGTGTGAAGTTTCCCATGCCGCAAAA
Source organism: Pantoea sp. Ft-CA_14 (assembly GCF_024520875.1). Lineage (NCBI taxonomy): Bacteria > Pseudomonadati > Pseudomonadota > Gammaproteobacteria > Enterobacterales > Erwiniaceae > Pantoea > Pantoea sp. Ft-CA_14. The sequence continues at coordinate 68,537 of NZ_JALNPM010000018.1, forward strand.
CAGATCCAGCACCCGGTCTTCTGGCTGCAGATCGAGCCAGGCAATTGCCTTCGCGACCATCTGCTGATTAACATCATCGTTAACCTGAATAAAATCCTGTGGGCTGAAGGTTAGCTTAAGCTGGTGAGATTGATAAAACGGCGTCGACTCACTTAACGCACTCAACTCTTCCCCGCCCGCATCCAGGAACAGCATCAGCTGATGCTTATGCGAAAACTGTTCCAGTTTTTCACGGTCATCCGCATGCAGCGCATCAAGATGGCGCAGAATCATCAGCGGCCCGTTGTCTGCCAGCACCAGCTCTACATGCCCGAGACGCCTGACAGCGCGTAAGTCACTGAGACACTGGTGCAGTGGAACCAGTAAAGCCTCAAGTTCGGGCACTAAAATGGGGCATTGCTGAATATCAACCAGATCGTTGCTGGCTTCCTGACGGAAGCCCATCTGCAACCGCTGCGCCTTATTTTGCCATTGCAGCCCCAGACGGGCGCGACGACGATAGCCCCAGGGCTGACCGGCGATCACCTCATCCACCGCCACGTCTTGTGCGGCGGCCTGACGCAGCATCCGGCTCAGCGCCTGGGCTTTGCTCTGCTGTTGCAGCGCCACATCGGCATGCTGCTGCTGGCAGCCGCCGCAGCGTTCATAATGTGGGCAGCGCGGCGTGACGCGCGCCGGACTGCGGCTAATCAGTCGTGTCACTTTCGCCCGGGCAAATTGACGTTTATCCTCTGTCAGCATGACCTCCGCCTGTTCCCCAGGCAGGGCACCGGCGACAAAAAGGGTTTTGCCCTTGTGACGCGCCACCCCTTGTCCGAACGGATCAAGCGCCTCAATGGTGACGGTGATCCGTTGTTGCGTCGTCACGCGCTGTTTTGCAACGTAAAATTGCGCCATAGTGTTATTAATTCTCTTTATCGAAAACGACCTGCATTGTTTTTGTCGACAGCATGCACAGGGACGTTAATGCCGGAGTAGCCAGGCGACTATTATGACCAAATACAGCCTGCGGGCGCGAATGATGATTTTAATTCTGGCACCCACGCTGATGGTTGGCCTGCTGCTCAGCTCATTTTTTGTGGTGCACCGCTACAATGAACTGCAGCGCCAGGTTATCGATGCCGGAGCCAATATCATTGAACCGCTGGCGATCTCCAGCGAATACAGCATGACCTGGCACAACCGTGACGCCATGCGTGAACTGGTCAGCCTGCTGCACCGCCGCCATTCGGGCATCGTCCGGGCGATCTCGGTGTTTGATAATCACAACCAACTCTACGTCACCTCCAATCACAAGCAGAACCTCAGCCTGCTGCAGCAGGATGATATCCGCGCCCTGCCCGACGATGTCTCCATGGAGCGTCACGGCAACGTATTGATTCTGCGCACACCGATCACCACCGAGCGTTACGATGTGGATGAATTGCCGGACGAAGATGCCAAGCCGTCGGGCAATCCGCTGGGCTACGTGGCGATAGAGCTGGATCTGCAGTCGGTGCGCCTGCAGCAGTACAAAGAGGTGTTTGTCGCCACGCTGATGCTGCTCTTCTGCCTCTGCCTGGCCATGCTGTTTGCCTATCGTCTGATGCGCGATGTCACCGGGCCGATCCGCAATATGGTCACCACCGTTGACCGCATCCGTCGCGGCCAGCTCGACAGCCGCGTTGAGGGATACATGCTGGGTGAACTCAGCATTCTGAAAAACGGGATTAATGCGATGGCGATGTCGCTGACCGCCTATCACGAAGAGATGCAGCACAATATCGATCAGGCGACCTACGATCTGCGAGAGACGCTGGAACAGCTGGAGATTCAGAACGTTGAGCTGGATCTGGCGAAGAAACGCGCCCAGGAAGCGGCACGTATCAAATCTGAGTTTCTGGCCAATATGTCGCATGAGCTGCGGACGCCGCTTAATGGCGTGCTGGGCTTTACCCGGCAGATGCTGAAAACCCAGCTGCGCACCACCCAGCGCGACTATATGCAGACCATTGAACGTTCAGCCAATAACCTGCTCAGTATTATCAATGACGTGCTCGATTTCTCGAAGCTGGAAGCGGGCAAACTGATGCTGGAGGCGATCCCCTTCCCGCTGCGTGCCACACTGGATGAAACGCTGGTGCTGCTGGCCCCGTCGGCGCATGACAAAGGGCTGGAGCTGACGGTGGTGTGTGACAGCAGCGTGCCGGACAACGTGATTGGCGATGCGCTGCGCCTGCAACAGATTCTGATTAACCTGATCGGTAACGCCATCAAGTTTACCGAGAAAGGGTATATCGGCCTGCGTGTCGGACAGCGGGTGATCACACAGACGCGCGTCGAGCTGGAGATTCAGGTTGAAGATAGCGGCATCGGCATCTCTGAGCAGCAACAGACACAGCTGTTCCAGGCGTTCCGTCAGGCTGATGCCAGCATTTCACGCCGTCATGGGGGGACCGGGCTGGGGCTGGTGATCACCCAGAAACTGGTGCGGGAGATGGGCGGGGAAATCACCTTCAGCAGTCAGCCGGACAAGGGCTCCACCTTTGTGATTCGCGTACAGCTGGATCTCAATCCCAATGCGCCCGGCATGCCACGCGTGCTGGATGCGCTGTCACATGCGCGCATTGCCTATGTGGAAGCGGATGCTAACGTTGCCAGCGCAGCACTGGAGATGTTGAGCGCCACACCATTGCAGATCGATTACAGCGAAACGCTGGAGGGTTTAAAAGCGTCTCACTATCCGCTGCTGCTGATGGCGATGCCGGTCGACATCAGTCAGCCCGAGCTGCTCAATGAACGCATGATTAATGCGCTGCTGGATCGGGCCGACAACGTGCTGATGGCGCTCCCCAGCCCGATGATGTTGCTGGCGGATGAGCTGAAGGTACGCGGCATTGACGGTTGCATCGCTAAACCGATCTCCCTGACGCGACTCCTGCCGATGTTACTGGATCTGCATACCCGTCAGATCAGTGAACTGCCGCTTTCACCCCGGCTGCCGCTGACGGTGATGGCGGTGGATGATAACCCCGCCAACCTCAAGCTGATTGGCGCGCTGCTGGAGGAGCAGGTGCAGAACATCCTGCTGTGCAGCAGCGCCGAACACGCCATCCGCGAAGCACGTCAGCAGTCGCTGGATGTGATTCTGATGGATATTCAGATGCCGGACATCGATGGCATTCGCGCCAGCGAAATTATCCGCAGCATGCCGCATCATGCCAGTACCCCGATTGTGGCGGTCACCGCCCATGCGATTGATGGCGAGCGTGAACAATTGATCAAGGCGGGCATGAATGACTATCTTGCCAAACCGATTGATGAGAGCAAGTTAAGACAGTTGCTGGCGCGCTATACGCCACCACCGGTGGTCACCGTGCCGGAGCTGCTGCCAATATTACCCACGCTGGACTGGCAACTGGCGCTGCGGCAGGCGGCGAACAAAGCCGATCTGGCGCGCGATCTGCTGCGGATGCTGCTGGAATTTTTACCGGAAGTGCATGCGAAGATGGCGCAGTTTATGTCGACCAATGAGGTCAACGCCCTGCGTGAGATTATTCACAAGCTGCACGGCAGTGCCAGCTACAGCGGCGTGCCGCGCATGAAGCAACTCTGCCATCAGCTGGAAAGAGAGCTGCTGGAGGCCAGCGATATCGCTGCGCTGGAGCCGGAGCTGCTGGAGCTGCAGGATGAGATGGAGAACGTCGCCCGAGAAGCCCGCCAGCTGTTAGGGATTGGATAAGGCTGGCGGTGAGTTAAACCCGGCCGATGTGGAGTGGCCGGGTAATGCTGGTAGTTAGTTAAACCCGGCCAGCTTTAACGTGGCTGCCACATTACGCGCCGTCATCTCAACATTCTTTCCGGCGCTGGCGAGAGCCTCATCCAGCGTACAGATGCTGTAGAGCACGCTGAATACCGCATCGATCCCGTGCTGATGCACCACGCCGACATCGGCCGTCAGGCTTCCGGCGATGCCAATCACCGGCTTATTAAAGCGCTTTGCCACGCTGGCGACGCCGATCGGCACCTTGCCATTAATACTCTGGCTGTCGATACGCCCTTCACCGGTAATCACCAGATCAGCATCTTTTACCTCTTCCGCCAGCCCCAGCGCCTCAGTAACAATCTCAATGCCGCGCCGCAGCTCTGCCTGACAGAAGGCGTGCAGCGCCGCCCCCATACCGCCCGCTGCGCCGCCGCCCGGAATATGCAGCACATCAATATCGAGATCGCGGTGAATAATCGCGGCGTAATGGGCCAGCGCCTGATCGAGCTGCTGCACCAGCGCCGGTGTCGCCCCTTTCTGCGGGCCGAAAATGGCCGATGCACCCTCTTTGCCCGTCAGCGGATTGGTGACGTCACAGGCCACTTCAATGCGGCACTGATGAATGCGGGCGTCCAGCGCGTCAATATCGATGCTGGCAAGATCGGCGAGTGCACCGCCACCGTGACCGATCTCGCAGCCCTGGTCGTCCAGCAGCCGGGCGCCCAGCGCCTGCATCATGCCGGCTCCGCCATCATTGGTGGCGCTGCCGCCGATACCAATGATGATGTGGCCGACCCCCTTATCCAGCGCATGTCTGATCAACTCGCCGGTGCCAAATGAGGTCGTTATCAACGGGTCACGCTGCGATGCAGGCACCCGCTCCAGTCCACTGGCCGCGGCCATTTCGATATAGGCGGTGGACTCATCGCCGGACAGGCCATAGAAGGCGTCAACCTCTGTTCCCAGCGGCCCCGTCACCTTCAGCCTGACGATTTTTCCCTTCGTCGCCGCCACCATCGCTTCTACCGTTCCTTCACCGCCGTCGGCGACCGGTATTTTCACGTAATGCGCATCGGGAAAGATGTCACGGAAACCCGCTTCAATCGCCGATGCCACATCCAGGGCGGATAAACTCTCTTTATATGAATCCGGTGCGATTACGATTTTCATAGGCAATCCGAGCGCAGTTGAGTAATTGAAACGGCTCTGAACCAGTCCGGTTTCCGCAGAGACCGACACCGGGTTTTAGCGGGCGATTTCAACCTTCGCTAACTTCTCATAATAGCAGGCCAGCGCGCTGTGGTCGGCGCTACCCTGCCCGTCGTTACGCAGCGCCTGCATCATCTCCATCACAGCCGCCGTCAGCGGCAGATGCGCGCCGATGCTGTGCGAGGTATCCAGCGCGTTCGCCAGATCTTTGATATGCAGGTCAATGCGGAAGCCGGGTTTGAAGTTGCGATCCATCACCATGGGCGCTTTGGCATCCAGTACCGTGCTGCCGGCCAGGCCGCCACGAATCGCCTGATAGACCAGATCCGGATTCACACCCGCTTTGGTCGCCAGTGATAACGCCTCGGACATCGCCGCAATATTCAGCGCCACAATCACCTGGTTGGCCAGCTTAGTCACGTTACCCGCACCGATGTCGCCGGTATGCACCACCGATCCCGCCATCGATTTCATGATGTCGTAGCAGGTATCGAACACCGCTTTATCACCACCGACCATCACTGAGAGCGTGCCTTCAATCGCTTTAGGTTCACCGCCACTGACCGGCGCATCCAGCATTTTGATCCCTTTTTCTGCCAGCGCATCATGGACTTCACGGCTCGCCAGCGGCGCAATGGAGCTCATGTCGATGACCACCAGGCCTGGCTTCGCCCCTTCGATAATGCCATTTTTACCCAGACAGACTTCGATGACCTGCGGTGAGTTGGGCACCATGGTAATCACCACATCGCACTGCTCAGCCACTTCTTTTGGCGATTTCGCCACGGTCGCGCCCAGTTCAGTCAGTTCCGCTTCGTTGTCAGCGTTATGATCGCGCACCACCAGCGAATAACCGGCTTTCACCAGATTTTTACTCATTGGTTTGCCCATAATACCCAGGCCGATAAATCCAATTTTCATTGCGTTTCCCCTTGATTGATTAGCGCTTAAATTTGTCGCATAACGCCTGAGAGGCGTTGCGGAACATACCGACATCGCTGCCGACGGCGACAAAAGTGGCACCCCACTCCAGATAACGACGCGAGTCCGCTTCCACCGGTGCCAGAATGCCGCTCGGCTTACCGGCGGCTTTGGCGCGTTCAAAAATGTGTTTAATCACTTTCAGCACTTCAGGATGCGCAGGCTGACCGAGATAGCCCAGCGCAGCAGAGAGATCGCCCGGCCCGACAAAAATACCGTCGACACCGTCCACCGCCGCGATGGCGTCAATGTTGTCGACCGCCTGCTGGGTTTCGATCTGCACCAGCACCGTGATGTTGTCATTGATGGTGCTGTTGTAATCCGGCAGGGTGCCGTACATGTTGCTGCGATGCGAAACCGAGACACCGCGAATGCCGGCTGGCGGATAGCGGGTTGAGGCGACGGCACGCACTGCTTCCTCTTCGGTCTCGACAAATGGCACCAGGAAGTTGTTAAACCCGATATCCAGCAGGCGCTTAATAATCACCGGCTCGTTGCAGGGCGGACGCACCACGGGCGCACTGTGGCTGCCTTTAAGCGCCATCAGCTGCGGCACAAACGTGGTGATATCGTTGGGCGCGTGTTCGCCATCCAGGACCAGCCAGTCAAAACCGGCCAGCCCTAAAATCTCGGTAGAGATCGGGCTGGCAAGCGCACACCAGCTGCCGATCAGGGTTTCACCCGCTAACAAACGACGACGAAATCCATTTGGCCAGGCTGCATTACTCATGGTTAAACTCCTGTGACGATGGCTCCCCGTGGGGAGCCGAAAAGGTTAACGTACCAGGCAGGGACGTTTGTTGTCGTAGGTCCATCCCGGCACTAAAAATTGCATCGCTTCGGCATCGTCACGCGCGCCCAGCCCCTGCTTCTGATAGAGCGCGTTGGCCTGCATCACCTGATCCATATCCAGCTCGACGCCGAGACCGGGCTTCTGCGGTACCTGCACCATGCCGCCTTTGATCTGGAATGGCTCTTTGGTCAGGCGCTGATTGCCCTCCTGCCAGATCCAGTGGGTATCAATGGCGGTGATCGCGCCCGGCGCGGCAGCGGCGACGTGGGTGAACATCGCCAGCGAAATGTCGAAGTGGTTATTGGAGTGCGAGCCCCATGTCAGGCCGAAGTCGTGACACATCTGTGCTACCCGCACCGAACCCTGCATGGTCCAGAAGTGCGGATCTGCCAGCGGAATGTCCACCGACTGCAGCGACAGGGTATGGCCCATCTGACGCCAGTCGGTGGCGATCATATTGGTGGCGGTTGGCATGCCGGTGGCGCGGCGGAACTCCGCCATCACTTCACGGCCGGAGTAGCCCTGCTCCGCGCCACAGGGATCTTCTGCGTAGGCGAGCACATCTTTGAGCTGTTTGCCGAGCATGATCGCCTCGTTGAGCGACCAGGCCCCGTTGGGATCAAGGGTGATACGGGCTTCAGGAAAACGCTTAGCCAGCGCAGTAACCGCTTCGGCCTCTTCGCCGCCGCGCAGTACGCCGCCTTTGAGTTTGAAATCGTTGAAACCATATTTCTCATACGCCGCTTCCGCCAGCCGCACCACCGTCTCCGGGGTTAGCGCCTCTTCGTGGCGCAGGCGATACCAGTCGCAGGGATCGCTCTCCTGGCTCTGGTAAAAGAGGGACGTTTTGCGGCGGTCGCCGATGTAGAAGAGGTAGCCGAGCATCTCAACGCGGTCGCGCTGCTGTCCGTCGCCCAGCAGCGAGGCCACATTAACTTCCAGATGCTGACCCAGCAGGTCGAGCAGCGCCGCTTCAATGCCGGTCACCACATGAATAGTGGTGCGCAGATCGAAGGTCTGGGTGCCGCGCCCGCTGGCATCGCGGTCGGCGAAGGTGCTGCGCACCAGGCTGAGAATGTTTTTGTATTCGCCCACGGTTTTGCCAATCACCAGCGACGCTGCATCTTCCAGCGTCTGGCGGATTTTTTCGCCGCCCGGGATTTCGCCGACGCCGGTGTGTCCGGCGTTATCTTTGATAATCACAATGTTGCGGGTAAAGAATGGCGAGTGAGCGCCGCTGAGGTTCAGCAGCATGCTGTCGTAGCCTGCGACCGGAATAACCTGCATGGCGGTGACTTTCGGTGTTGAACTCATCTCCTGCTCCTTATGCTGTTGCACGGCCAAATGCCGGGCGTTTGCGATCAAATGTCCAGCCGGGGACCAGATATTGCATCGCCGTGGCGTCGTTACGCGCACCGGCGGGCAGTGACTGATAAAGCTGATTGGCTTTGTTTACCTGCTCCCAGTCGAGCTCAATGCCCAGACCCGGCGCATCCGGCACGGCAATTTTCCCGTTGCGGATTTGCAGCGGATTTTTCGTCAGGCGCTGATCGCCCTCCTGCCAGATCCAGTGGGTATCAATCGCGGTAGGATTACCTGGCGCCGCCGCACCCACATGGGTGAACATCGCCAGCGAAATATCGAAGTGGTTATTGGAGTGGCAGCCCCAGGTGAGGCCCCACTCATCGCAGAGCTGCGCGACCCGCACAGCGCCGCTCAGCGTCCAGAAGTGAGGATCCGCCAGCGGAATATCGACCGCATTGAGCATCACCGCGTGATTCATCTCTCGCCAGTTGGTGGCGATCATATTGGTGGCCACCGGTAAGCCGGTTGCGCGCCGGAACTCGGCCATCACTTCACGTCCCGAATAGCCCTGCTCCGCGCCGCACGGATCTTCAGCGTAGCTCAGCACATCCTGCATCCCTTTACACAGCGCTATCGCCTCGTCCAGCAGCCAGGCGCCGTTCGGGTCGACCGTAATGCGGGCGTCGGGAAAGCGCTGCTTCAGCGCCGCCGCGGTGGCAATCTCCTGCTCGCCCGGCAACACGCCGCCTTTGAGCTTAAAATCTTTGAAGCCATATTTATCCGCAGCCGCCTCAGCCAGCCGCACCACGGCATCGCTGGTCAGCGCTTCCTGATGACGCAGGTGATACCAGTCGTGGCTGGCCTGCTCACCACTCAGATAGGGCAGATCGGTCTTGCGGCGGTCGCCGAGATAGAACAGATAGCCCAGCACCGTCACTTCATCACGCTGTTTACCTGGCCCCAGCAGTTCAGCCACCGGTACGCCCAGACACTGTCCCAGCAGATCGAGCAGCGCCGCTTCCAGCGCCGCTACCGCGTTGACCCGCAACTCAAAAGTCCAGGCACCGTTGCCGAAGGTGGTGAAGTCAGCCGACTGATTGCCTTTGTGCACCTGCTGCACCAGACGGTTCATTCGCGCAATCTGCTGGCCTTTCACCTGCGGAATCGCTTCTACCAGCGTCTGATAGATGGTGTCGCCGCCGGGGGCTTCACCGACGCCGGTGTGACCGGCGCTGTCGGTGAGAACCACAATATTGCGGGTAAAACAGGCGTTGTGCGCACCGCCAATATTGAGCAGCATGCTGTCATAGCCGGCGACCGGGATAACCTGCATCTCAGTAATCACCGGCGAACTTTGCGTATTCATAATGCATCCTTACCGGGCCAGGTTTTCAGTTCGACACGTTTGATATCGCCCGCGATCACCAGGAAGCTGAATGCGGCGACAAAGGCATGAATACCGACATAGATCAGCGCGCCTTCAAAGGAGCCGCTGGTGGCGATGATGTAACCGATGGCGATAGGCGTCACGATGCCAGAGAAGTTACCGAACATGTTGAACAGACCGCCGCTCAGGCCACTGATCTCTTTCGGTGCGGTATCTGCCATCACCGCCCAGCCCAGCGCACCGATGCCTTTACCAAAGAACGCCAGTGCCATGAAGAACACCACCACCCATTCGGTATCGGTGTAGTTACACATCACCATCGAAATAGAGAGCAGCATGCCGAGCACGATCGGCGTTTTACGCGCGATATTCAGGGAGCCGGTTTTACGCATCAGCCAGTCGGAGATCACCCCACCCAGTACGCCGCCGAGGAAGCCGCACACCGCCGGAATCGAGGCAATAAAGCCCGCTTTGAGAATCGACATGCCGCGCGCCTGTACCAGATAGACCGGGAACCAGGTGATAAAAAAGTAGGTTAAGGCGTTAACGCAGTACTGACCGAGGTAGATACCCAGCATCATGCGTGACGTCAGCAGCTGTTTGATCTGGAACCACTTCTCGCTCCAGCTCACTTTGCGGCTATCCTTTTTGACATCCATGTTGATCAGCGCACCGCCCTGCTCCATGTACTCCAGTTCGGCTTTATTCACGCCAGGGTGATCGGTGGGATCGTGGATCACTTTCAGCCAGATGAAACTAAGGATGATGCCCAGGCCGCCCATGAACCAGAACACGTGCGCCCAGCCCACGGAAGAGACCAGCCAGCCCATGATGGGCGCGAAGATAACGGTGGCGAAGTATTGGGCCGAGTTGAAGATCGCCACGGCCGTGCCGCGCTCCTGCGCCGGAAACCAGGCCGCGACGATGCGGCTGTTGCCAGGGAAAGAGGGCGCTTCGGCCAGTCCCACCAGGAAGCGCAGAATAAACAGCGACATGATGATGCCGAAGCCGCTGAACAGATCGACGAACCCTTGCAAAAAGGTAAAGAGCGACCAGGTAAAGATGCTCCAGAAATAGACGCGTTTTGAGCCGAAGCGGTCAAGCAGCCAGCCGCCCGGAATCTGACCAATAACATACGCCCATGAGAAGGCTGAGAAGATATAGCCGAGTCCGACCGAATCGAGGCCAATATCTTTTGACATCGCCGAACCGGCAATCGAAATCGTTGCGCGGTCACCGTAGTTGAATGAGGTGACGATAAATAACATCACCACAATCCAGTAACGGGCATTGGTGCGTTTCTGCACCGTTTCCGCGGTCTGGCTGAAACTATTCATGATGCACTCCTGAAATATAGCGTGAGCTACATTCGCTCTGACTGCATACACATCGCGTTGGGTATCAGAGAGAAGTTGGGTTAAACACGGCGATCTTTTTGTTTTGGCAAACTTTATTTATCCATCCGGTGTCTGGCAGCCGCGGCGGTTAATAATCCCAGGCAACCTCTTTCGGATGAATAATACGTCGTGACAGATAACCTGACTTTGGCTAACGGAACTCAGTATAAGAACAGCCTGTGGCGATCACATTGGCGCATCGCCCTGGAATAATCGCCTTATTGAAGTGATTGTCTGGCGGATGCACAAAAGCCTGCGGTATAGCTCACGAAAGTGGCAAATACCCGTGCAAAATCCGCCCCGGATAACGCTTTCCCCCGCTGTTTGTGAGGGTCTTCACTTGCTTTTGGATAATCGACCCAAAACAGCGAGACGAATTGCCTTAATGGTGGTCATTTGCACAATGCGCGACCCGCCCCGCCTCCCTATACTGAAGCTGGCAAACAAGGGCGTGACAGGTCAGATCATTACAGCGTGCCGCACAAGTACGGTACGACAGACGGGAAGGTGAGCGATGAACCCAAAAACAGATGAACAACCGCTCTATATCAAAGTCCATGAGCACGACAATGTGGCGATTGTGGTTAACAGCCTGGGTCTGCCAGCCGGTACGCAGTTTGCGGATGGTCTGACCCTCACAGAGCATGTGCCGCAGGGCCACAAAGTGGCGCTGAGCGCGATTAATCAGGGTGCAGAGATCGTGCGTTATGGCGAAGTCATAGGCTTCGCATTGCGGGATATTGCCCAGGGCAGCTGGATTGACGAGTCACTGGTTGCGCTGCCGGAAGCCCCTCCGCTGGAGAGTCTGCCGTTAGCCACTCAGGTTCCGCCTGATTTGCCGCCGCTGGAGGGCTATACCTTTGAAGGTTACCGCAATGCGGATGGCAGCGTAGGCACGCGTAACCTGCTCGGCATCACCACCAGCGTCCACTGCGTGGCCGGTGTGGTGGATCATGTCGTACAGATCATTGAACGGGATTTACTGCCGCGCTATCCGAACGTGGATGGTGTGGTTGCCCTGAACCACCTTTATGGCTGTGGGGTGGCGATCAACGCACCCGCGGCGGTCGTGCCGATTCGCACCATTCATAACCTGGCGCTGAATGCCAATTTCGGTGGCGAAGTGATGATCGTCAGCCTCGGCTGTGAAAAGTTACAGCCAGAGCGTCTGCTGACTGGCACCCCCGACGTGCAGGCGATTTCGCTGGACGACCATGACATCGTGCGTCTGCAGGATGAAAAGCTGGTGGGCTTTGGCGCGATGGTCAATGAGATTCTGCAGGTGGCGGAGCGTCATCTCCAGCGGCTGAATCAGCGCCAGCGCGAAACCTGCTCTGCAGCAGAACTGATTGTCGGCATGCAGTGTGGTGGCAGCGATGCGTTTTCGGGCGTGACGGCAAATCCGGCAGTGGGCTTTGCCTCTGATCTGCTGGTGCGTTGCGGTGCCACCGTGATGTTCTCGGAAGTCACGGAAGTGCGTGATGCGATTCACCTGCTGACGCCGCGGGTGATTAATCAGGAAGTCGGTAAGCGCTTACTGGAGGAGATGGCCTGGTATGATAATTACCTCGACCAGGGCCAGACCGATCGCAGCGCTAACCCGTCGCCGGGCAATAAGAAAGGCGGGCTGGCGAACGTGGTGGAAAAAGCGCTTGGCTCGATCGCAAAATCGGGACGCAGCGCCATTGTTGAAGTGCTCTCGCCCGGCCAGCGGCCCACGCGACGCGGATTGATCTACGCGGCCACGCCCGCCAGCGATTTTGTCTGCGGTACACAGCAGCTGGCATCCGGTATCACCCTGCAGGTGTTTACTACTGGTCGCGGTACGCCTTACGGTCTGGCCGCGATTCCGGTGATCAAGATGGCGACGCGTAATGCGCTGGCAGAGCGCTGGCACGATCTGATGGACATCAATGCCGGGACGATTGCTACCGGTGAAGAGAGTATTGAGCAGGTGGGCTGGCGACTGTTTGAATTGATTCTGGATATCGCCAGTGGCAGGAAGCAGACCTGGTCCGATCGCTGGGGCATTCGTAATCAGCTGGCGGTGTTTAACCCGGCGCCTGTCACCTGACAGTGCACTCAACGGATATCGCCGTGCGCACACTACAGGCTTATCTCTGTAAGGCAGAGATAAGCCTGGCCTTGCAATCAGAGCTGCGCGCCCCAGGCTTCAACCCACGGCGAGGTTACCGCCTCCGGTTCCGGATTTTCAGTGGCATCAACCAGTAACACCTCACCAACCCGCTGAGCGCCCTGCTCCTGCAGCAGCGCGTCAAAGGTTTTACCCGCGCCACAGAAATGGTCATAGCTGCTGTCACCCAGCGCAATCACGCCATAGCGCAGCGCGGGCTGATGACCGAGCTGATCTTTAATCGCATGGAACAGACCTGAAATCGTGTCGGGAAAATCGCCATGCCCGGTAGTAGAAGTGACAATTAACGCCACGTCGCTGGCATAGTTTTGCCAGTCAGCCAGCGTCGGATCGTCAAACACCGTTACGCTGTGCCCCTGCTGCTGCAGAATGGGCTCTGCTTCTTCCGCGACCAGTAGCGCATTGCCATATACCGTACCTACAAAAATGCCAATCTTTGCCATCTGCTTTCTCCCTTATTCTGAAACGTTATCCTGTCCTGGCGCTGCGTCAAACTCAACCCGCGGCACCTCAGGAATGCGATCCTGCCAGCCAAACTGGTTCATCAGATTCTGCCAGACGCCATCCAGTCCGGCGCGAAGCAGCAACGGTTCACCGGTTACCGGATGAGTTAATGCCAGGCTGCTGGCGTGCAGCATCAGGCGGTTAGCGCCAAAATGTTCGGCAGCACCCCGGTTCTGACGCAGATCGCCGTGCGCCGAATCGCCAATAATCGGATGACGCAGGTGTGACATATGACGACGCAGCTGATGCTTGCGACCGGTTTTAGGAGCCAGTTCAACCAGGCTATAACGCGAAGTGGGATAACGGCCAATGCCGACCGGCATCTCGACCGTTGCCAGTGACTGATAATCGGTGACCGCGGGCTGTGCGGTGCGCGCTTCCGTGGCGTGTTTATCGGCAATCTTATCCAGCTCTTCCACCAGCGGATAATCGAGCGTCCCGCTGCTCTCCAGCCAGCCGCGAACCACAGCGTGGTAGGTTTTCTGCATCTGGTGCTGTTCAAACTGCTGGGAAAGCAGACGTCCGACTTCACTGGAGAGCCCCATCAGCAGTACCCCTGACGTGGGCTTGTCGAGACGATGCGCCGTAAACACATGCTGCCCAATCTGATCACGAACGGTCTGCATCACAAACACCGTTTCATGGCGATCCAGCCAGCTGCGATGAACCAGCCAGCCGCTGGGCTTGTTGACGGCAACCAGCCACTCATCCTGATAGAGTATCTCCAGCATCAGTGGGCAGCATCCGTGATTAACGCATCAAGTTGACGCAGGGTCAGCAACAGCGGCGCAATACCCGGCTGGTCAGGCACCAGAGCCACCTCATAATAGGGGGCCACGGCAAAATTTTGTGGTAACGGATGTCGGGCCGCAATCAGGGCATGCATCCGCGGGACTAACACCCACTGGAGCCACTGCAGCGGCTCCAGCGTATCCAGGCAAAAGGGTTCGCGGCTCTCGAGCGCCCCCTCGGCCGGCGGGGTACTCTGCCAGAGATGATGCTCACGCATCACTGCTTCCAGTTGTTCCAGCCGTTGCGTAATCAATTGTTCAGGCGTCATGCGCCACCTCCGCGAGCAGTCAAAAATGGGCGGCAAGCATATCACTTGTTGGCACAGGCACAAAAAAAGGGAGCACTGTATAAACAGTGCTCCCGGTTCGTTTGCAGCCATCCCGCCACGTTAATGCTCCCTGCTCTTCCATGACAACTTGTCCAGTGCGAACTCCTGTCGCGCATCGTCCTGATGTATCCTTAGCATCCTGGCCCACCACCTCTTCTGAGGGGGTTCTCATTCTCCATCCTGGAGGTGTCCCTTGCTCAATCCTGAGCGATCCTGTTTCATCCTGAAACCTTCCGTGTGCCGTAAGCTCCGTTACGTTCCTGCCTCATGGCTTATCATCATCCTGACGATATCTTTTTCCTGAGCCTCCTGCAGTGTGAAACATTTTGACAGAACTCGTTACGCGCACAAGGTACTCACAGCAGAACTTTACGAAATGTGCGGCGTAAATTCAGATAAACGCCATTAAGTTGATGATTCACAATATTTTTACATCTCAGCCTTCCGGAAGTCTCACCTGTTATATAGCGATCTCTCACAGCACATGTAAGAGATGTCTCACAAGACCAGGGGCAAATCACTGCAACTCAGATGATAACCGGTTGTAATGACTTAAGAAATATCTCAAGCGTTTCCGCTAATTTCACACGCTGTTTACCGCCGGGCTGCTCCAGAATCACTTCGCCGCTGAGATTAGAAAGCGAGATGATCTCCTGTTCTGACTCGGTGGTGGCGATAAACAGCGTAGGCGACTGTTTAAGGCGGCGCTGCATCACCAGATGCCCGATCAGATTCTCCTGTAAACGCAGGAAATCATCCTCACTCCAGACCTGTAAGAGTGTCAGCTGATTCTCACCAAAACTGGCCTGCATATCGCCGGCAAACTGCGTGGTATAGAAAGCCGTGATCTGCGGCTGGAGCTGGATGTCGATCGCCCGCTCAACTGCATCCAGCGTCTGTGGCAGAGTAAAAGGCTGCGGCTGCCAGACGACCCGCTGATCGCGATCCTCCAGGGCACAGGGCGAAGGTACACCAAAGAGATCGCTGCTGGCCGGCGCATGCCCGGCCTGCTGAAGCCAGTGCTGGCAGTATCGGGTGGTAAAGTCGCGCAACGCGGCGGCAGTTTGCTGCATCATTCATATTCTCACTTCTGATGGGTTACACTTAGCCACTTTGATTAATTTTGGTGGTAACCGCAATGACTACTCACGAACAGGATCAGGCACTCAGCAACCTGACGCTGGGCAAACCCACAGCCTATCACGATCATTATGACAACAGCTTACTGCAGGCGGTGCCGCGCAGCCTGAATCGTGAACCCCTTGGCCTGTTTCCCGACAGTCTGCCCTTTACCGGCAGTGATATCTGGACCCTGTATGAACTCTCGTGGCTCAACAGCAAAGGTCTGCCACAGGTCGCCGTTGGCGAAGTGGTGCTCGATGCGCAGAGCCGCAACCTTATCGAGTCAAAAAGCTTCAAGCTCTACCTTAACAGTTTCAACCAGACCCGCTTTGCCGACTGGGGCGAGGTTCGTCAGACGCTGGAGCGGGACCTGAGTGCCTGTGCTGAAGGTGAAGCGCGGGTCGCGCTGTTCCGTCTCAATGAAGTGGAAGGTCAGCCCATCGGCCATTTTGAGGGGTGTTGTATTGATGAGCAGGATATCGCCATAGAGGATTACCGCTTCAATGCTGACTATCTGGCCGATGCTGCGGGCAGCGAAATCGTTGAAGAGACGCTGGTCAGCCACCTGCTCAAGTCAAACTGTCTGATTACCAATCAGCCCGACTGGGGCTCCGTGATGATTCGTTATAAAGGCCCGCGTATCGACCGTGAAGCACTGCTGCGCTATCTGGTCTCATTCCGCCAGCACAACGAATTTCACGAGCAGTGTGTCGAACGCATTTTTAATGATGTGATGCGTTTCTGCCATCCGGAAGCGCTGACGGTGTATGCACGCTACACCCGTCGTGGCGGACTGGATATCAATCCATGGCGCACTAATGTGCCCTTCTCGCCCGGTTTTTCGCGACTGGTTCGTCAGTAGTTTGCGAGACTTCTCGCAGGCTGCGTGCCGTAAGCGCAGTTCCGCTTGAGCTGTGCGGGCCGACAAGGCTACTCTGGTGATGGCGGCTACCTGCGGGTGGCCGACCAGGGATTTTCGTCACTGCCGTTGCAGTGCCAACACGCACCCAGGCGGGTGTAAAGGAGTTCATTTGATTACCCATATCAGCCCTCTTGGCTCGATGGATCTGCTTTCACAGCTGGAAGTCGATATGCTCAAGCGCACAGCCAGCAGCGACCTCTACCAGCTGTTTCGCAACTGCTCTCTTGCCGTGCTTAACTCCGGCAGCCAGACTGACAGCAGCCAGGAGCTGCTCTCCCGCTTTGAAAATTTCGACATCAATGTGTTGCGCCGTGAGCGCGGCGTCAAACTGGAGCTGATCAATCCACCGGAGGAGGCGTTTGTGGATGGCCGCATCATCCGTTCACTGCAGGCTAACCTGTTTGCGGTGCTGCGTGACATCCTGTTTGTCAGCGGTCAGCTCAACATGCCGGGTCGGTTCACTGCGGCTGAAGAAAATGACTCCGCCACTATCACCAACACCGTGTTTTCCATTCTGCGTAACGCGCGGGCGCTGCATATCGGCGAGTATCCCAACACCGTGGTCTGCTGGGGCGGTCACTCGATCAACGCCGTTGAGTACCAGTATTGCCGCAATGTCGGAACTCAGCTTGGACTGCGTGAACTGAACATCTGTACCGGCTGCGGGCCGGGCGTGATGGAAGCGCCAATGAAAGGGGCCGCCGTAGGCCATGCTCAGCAGCGCTATCGTGACAGCCGCTTTATCGGCCTGACCGAACCCTCCATCATTGCGGCAGAACCGCCGAATCCGCTGGTGAATGAGTTGATCATCATGCCGGACATCGAAAAACGTCTGGAAGCTTTTGTGCGCATTGCCCATGGCATCATCATTTTCCCGGGCGGCGTAGGGACCGCAGAAGAGTTGCTCTATCTGCTGGGCATCCTGATGAATCCGCAGAACAGCGATCAGGTATTACCGCTGATCCTGACCGGGCCGGAAGAGAGCGCCGACTACTTCCGCGTGCTGGATGATTTCATCGTTAACACCCTGGGCGAACAGGCGCGTAAGCATTATCAGATCATCATCAACGATGCAGCCGAAGTGGCGCGTCTGATGAAGAAAGCGATGCCGCAGGTAAAAGAGAATCGTCGCGAAACCGGCGATGCTTACAGCTTTAACTGGTCGATTCGCATTGAACCCGATCTGCAGGTGCCGTTCCTGCCAACCCATGAAAACATGGCGAATCTCAATCTCTACACCAATCAGCCACCCGAAAAGCTGGCTGCTGACCTGCGCCGCGCCTTCTCAGGCATCGTAGCCGGTAACGTCAAAGAGATGGGCATC
Source organism: Pantoea sp. Ft-CA_14 (assembly GCF_024520875.1). NCBI lineage: Bacteria > Pseudomonadati > Pseudomonadota > Gammaproteobacteria > Enterobacterales > Erwiniaceae > Pantoea > Pantoea sp. Ft-CA_14. Next base: position 86,501 of record NZ_JALNPM010000018.1, read on the forward strand.
CGCGAAATCCGCGAGAAGGGACGCTACAAACTGCATGGCGACCCCGACATCATGCACCGCATGGATGAGCTGCTTCAGGGATTCGTTGCACAGCAACGCATGAAACTGCCAGGCACCGCCTACATTCCCTGCTACGAAATTATCAAATAAACCAGGAGGCAGCCCCCGGGCTGCCCATACTCTCATGGCTCTTCATCTTGTTATTGTTGACGCATTGAATCTGATTCGCCGTCTGCATGCGGTACAGGGCTCACCCTGTGTCGAAGGCTGCGTGGCCGCGCTGCGCCAGATACTGGGTCACGCCCATCCGACTCATGCGGTGGCGGTGTTTGATGGCGAAGCACGTCATCAGGGCTGGCGTCATCAGCTGCTACCCGATTACAAAAGCGGTCGCCCGCCGATGCCAGACGATTTACAGGCAGAGATGCCAGCGTTACAGGAGGCCTTTCGCGCCGCAGGCGTAAGCTGCTGGATAGCGGGCGAGGATGAGGCGGACGATTTAGCGGCGACGCTGGCGGTGAAAATGGCTCAGGCCGGACATCAGGCCACCATTGTTTCAACCGACAAAGGCTACTGTCAGCTGCTGGCACCCGAGATCCGCATCCGTGACTACTTCCAGAAACGCTGGCTTGATCTGCCTTTTATCGAGGCTGAATTTGGTGTGGCGCCACAGCGGTTACCCGACTACTGGGGGTTGTGCGGCATCAGCAGCAGTAAAATTCCGGGCATCACCGGCATCGGTCCGAAAAGCGCGAAACAGCTGCTGACAGAGTTTCACACGCTTGAAGGGATCTATCAGCAACTGGATCAGGTGCCAGCCAGATGGCGGGAGAAGCTCGCTGAGGGTCGGCAGATGGCAGAGATCAGCCGTCAGGTCGCAACCCTGAAGCGGGATCTGGTGCTGCAGGGCAATCTGAATACGCTGCGTTATACCGGCTGAGTGCCCTTGCACTCAGCCCGGCGATTAACGTTCGTCGCGACGACCACCGGCAGCCGCCCAGATTCGGCGCACATGTACGGTCACCTCTTCGCGGTCATGGTAAAGCTGACGAGCGCGAATCTGCACGTTAATACCATTATCATCGAATCGTTCCTGCATCATGGCCAGATTCTGCGTCACCTCTTCATAGCGCTTTTTCATGGGCAACTTAAGGTTGAAGATCGCTTCACGGCACCAGCCGTTGACCAGCCAGTCGGTCATCAGGTTAGCCACGCGCACCGGCTTCTCCACCATGTCACACACCAGCCAGCTGATGTTGGTGCGTGGCGGACGGAATTTAAAGCCATCCGCTTTCTCGTGCATCACCTGGCCCGTATCCATCAGGCTCGGTGCCATCGGTCCGTTGTCCACCGCATATACCATCATGCTGCGCTGCACCAGCTGATAAGTCCAGCCGCCCGGACAGGCACCGAGATCCACGGCGTACATGCCGCTGGCTAAACGCTCATCCCACTCATCCGCAGGGATAAAGACGTGAAACGCCTCCTCCAGCTTAAGGGTGGAACGGCTTGGCGCATCGGAGGGGAACTTAAGGCGTGGAATACCCATGTAAAACGGCGAGCTGTTTTCCCGGATGGAGTAGCCGACGTAGCAGGTGCCCGGCGCGATGAAAAACACATGCACGACCGGGCGTTTCGGGCTCTCATAATTCAACAGGATTTTGCTTTCACGCAGTGCCGAGCGCAGCGGCACGGTGAACTTGCGGCAGAACTTAGTCAGCTCTTTGGCTTCGTTGGTGTCTGGCACTTCAACACGCAGTTCGCCGCCCTTTTCCACTACGCCGGTCAGCATGCCGACAATCGGGGTAATGCGATCTTCCTGCGGCAGGTCACGCAGCATTTCGCCGACGACCAGCATCTGACGGGCAAAAATCAGCTCGTCAAATGGCAACTCACGTGCCAGCCGCTCGGCATCTTCAAACTGATAGCACTCAAACAGCACGTAGCCAGAGTCATCTTTAACCCGTGGAAAGCCGTAGATTTCACGTTCAGCCGCTTTGGCGCTGATTTCCGCCGCACACTCTTTTTCAAAACCGGGACGACAATAGAGTAAAACTTTATTCATGGCGTTCTGCCTTTCGTTTAAGACGCAGCGCGCCAATCAACATCAATACCCAACCGGCGAGGAAACAGACCCCGCCCACGGGGGTGATAAAAACCCAAAACTTCAGATGTGACAGCGCCAGACAATAGAGGCTGCCACTAAACAGCACGGTGCCGAGCGCCATCAGCGCACTGCTCCAGTAAAACCAGATATTGGCGCGGCGTAACATCGCAGCACCCAGCCCCATCACCGCTAAGGTGTGATAAGCCTGATATTCCAGCCCGGTATGAATCCAGGCCATTTCAGCCGCACCAAGCGACTGACTCAAAACGTGGGCACCAAATGCGCCAAAAGCCACCAGCAGAAATCCGCTGATAGCCGAAAAAACAAACATGGCACGACTGGACATTAACCGATCCTCAGAGTCCTTTTGCATCTGAATGCAAATAAATCAATACGTTATTGTTGATAGCGAAAGCGGAATTTTTCTTGTTCGGTTGCAGCTTTTTCCAGGATCCACTGTCGGAAGGCGGCTATTTTACCCAGTTCTGCCTGACTGTCATGACAAACCAGATAAAAAGCGTTTTTACTGACTAATACATCATTAAACGGGCAGATTAATCGCCCGGCTTCTATTTCGCTCTGCGCCATGACGTTATTCGCCAGCGCCACGCCCTGACCATGAATCGCCGCCTGCAATACCATGGCGCTGTGGCTGAAGATTGGCCCCTGCTGCACATTGATATGCTGCAGGCCCAGTTGCCGGATATAAGATTGCCAGTCCCGGCGGGAGGCATCATGCAGCAGAGTAAAACGCGACAGATCCATCGGCGTTTTCAGCGGATTATCCCCGGTCATCAGCGACGGTGAACAGACCGGCAGCAGATATTCGGCATAAAGTTTTTCAACCCGCAGGCCGGGCCAGTTACCCCGGCCGTAAAAAATCGCCACGTCGACATCGTCGGCCAGTTTCTCTTCGTCGCGGTCAACCGCCTGGATACGCACGTCGATTCCCGGATAAGCCATATTAAAGCTGGAGAGGCGGGGAACCAGCCACTGAATGGCAAAGCTCGGCAGTAAACTGACGGTCAGCGCACCCTTGGCACTGCGTGCCTGCAGTTTGCGGGTCGCTTCGTTGATTGCCGAGAAAATTTCTTTGATATCGAGATAGTAGCTTTGTCCTTCTTCGGTCAGTAATAGCGAACGATTCCTCCGGCGAAATAGCTTTAACCCCAGAAAATCTTCCAGAGATTTAATCTGATGGCTTACAGCAGCCTGGGTGACAAACAGCTCTTCTGCGGCTTTGGTAAAGCTTAAATGGCGTGCAGCTGCATCAAAAACACGCAGTGCGTTGAGAGGAGGAAGGCGTTTCGACATGGTTTTCCGTATCCGGATCGGCAAAAAATACGCTGGCTTATACAAAGCGTTTACGTATTAGAATTTTTAATCCGAGGCATTATAATTTGTCCGTTGAGGAACCTCCAGCAAATACCTATAGTTGCCGCACTTCCTGAGCCGGAACGAAAAGTTTTTAGATTTGTGAGTGAGTTCGCAGATTTTCTGAAAGCTTTTGGCTTGTGGTCGTGATGTTGTGTTTGCAATTTTTGATCCGACGATTGCGGATCGAACTCTTAATTCCTGTAGATTTACCCTGTCTGTCCATAGTGATTTTTAAATAGCACCGCAAATTGCGGTGCTTTTTTTTTGCTGCTTAGTTGCCAGACTCTACCATCTCTTTGACATCAGAGCGGTTGATTTGCTGCTCGTTGCCATTCGCATCTTTATAGCTGATCATGCCGGTATCGTTATCGACTTTAGGCTTGCCGGCAGCCACAATGGTGCGACCATCATTGGTATGCATCACGTAATTGCTTGAACAGGCACTCAGGGTAAAAGCCAGGGTACACACGGCCAGTACTGCGGTTAATTTTTTCATCTGCTATCTCCTTGTAGATTGATTGCATCAAACCACCCGCGTTACGCTAACCAGAGGCAGCCGATAAGTGAGATCGACTAGTAAACGTCCGATCGTTATGCGGGTTTGGTTCAAACCTTGCAATATTCAGCATAACGCGCTTTTCCAGCTTTGCCAGACGCAGACCATTCTTTCAGTGTGGTCCTAATTTTTCTTATCATGGACCAGGCATGACCGCATTTAATCCCACCGCATTTCGCCAGCAGTTTCCCGCACTCGCCGATGCAGGCGTTTATCTCGACAGCGCAGCGACCACGCTGAAGCCGCAGGCCGTCATTGACAGCACGCAGCAGTTTTACAGCCTCAGCGCGGGTACAGTCCATCGCAGCCAGTTTGCCGCCGCCCAGGCCTTAACCCATCGCTATGAGCAGGCGCGCAACCGGGTTGCCCGCTGGCTTAATGCCGCTGACGATCGTGAGATTGTCTGGACGCGCGGCACCACCGAAGCGATAAACCTGGTGGCAAACAGCTGGCTGCGCCCGCGCTTACAGCCTGGTGATGAGATTGTGGTCAGCGAGGCAGAACACCACGCCAACCTGGTGCCCTGGCTGATGACCGCGCAGGCGTGCGGTGCCCGCGTCGTAAAATGGCCGTTAGGCGCGGATCGCCTGCCGGATATCAGCCAGCTGCCCGCCCTGCTCAACAGCCGTACCCGCCTGCTGGCGGTCGGACAGATGTCGAACGTCACCGGCGGATGTCCCGCACTCGCTCAGGCGATCCCGCTGGCTCACGCCGCAGGCGCGAAAGTGATGGTCGATGGCGCACAGGGCGTGGTGCATTGTCCGCCTGACGTACAGGCGCTGGATATCGACTTTTACGCCTTTTCCGGACATAAGATTTACGGCCCGATGGGCATTGGCGCGTTATATGGCAAAGCGGAACTGCTGGAGGCGATGGAGCCCTGGCAGGGCGGCGGTAAGATGATAACGGATGTCGATTTCAGCGGATTCACGCCGCAGCCGGTGCCGTGGCGTTTTGAGGCTGGCACCCCGAATGTGGCGGGCGTGGTGGGCCTGAGTGCAGCACTGAGCTGGCTGGGGCAGTACGATCTGCCCGAAGCGGAGCGCTGGAGTCAGCAGCTTGCGACGCTGGCGGAAGAGCAGCTGGCGGAATTACCCGGTTTCCGCAGCTTCCGCTGTTCAAATGCCAGCCTGCTGGCATTTGAATTCGCTGGCCTGCATCACAGCGATCTGGTGACGCTGCTGGCTGAGCAGGGAATCGCCCTGCGCGCTGGCCAGCACTGCGCGCAGCCGTTGCTGGCGGCGCTGGGCGTCAGCGGCACGCTGCGGGCCTCTTTTGCACCCTATAATAATCTGCAGGATGTTGATGCGCTGGTGCGCGCCATGAAGAGCGCCATCTCGCTGTTATCGGAGTTTTGATTATGCATTCATCGCCGTTAGCGCCACACCCGTTTGGCGAAGAGATTACCGTTACCAGCCTGAAAGAGAGCTTTGGCCGCTTTCATCAGTGGGAAGATCGTTATCGTCAGCTGATCCAGCTGAGCCGCCAGTTGCCTGCCTTACCCGGGGAACTGAAAACAGCGGAAATTGAACTGAGCGGTTGTGAAAATCGGGTCTGGCTGGGCAGTCAGTTACGCGAAGATGGCACGCTGCATTTCTATGGTGACAGTGAAGGACGTATTGTGCGCGGCCTGCTGGCCGTGCTGCTGACCGCCGCTGAGGGCCAGACGCCGCAACAGCTGCTGGCGATGGATCCCTTAAAACTGTTTGATGAACTGGGCCTGCGCGCCCAGCTCAGTGCCTCCCGCAGCAGCGGCCTGCAGGCGCTGGCCGCCGCAGTGGAGCACGCCGCGCGTCAGGCGCTGACGGCGTCCTGACGGGCAGCACGCGCCAGAAACTTCTTCAGCGCATGCGAGACGGCAACAAAGCCGAAGGTGGCGGTCACCATGGTGGCCGCGCCAAAGCCGGAGGTGCAATCCATTCTCTTCGGCCCCTCCGCTGTGCTGCGTGAAGCACAGACGCTGCCATCAGCCTGCGGATAGACCAGCGCTTCGGTAGAAAAGACGCAGTCGATGCCAAGTTTGCCCTTGCTGTTTTTCACCACGCCCAGGCTTTTCAGTCGTTCGCGCAGCTTAGCCGCCAGCGGATCCTGGATGGTTTTCGCCAGATCGGCGACCTGGATCTGAGTGGGATCGATCTGCCCACCCGCGCCACCGGTGGTGATCAGCGGGATCTTATTCCGGCGGCACCAGGCGATCAGGGCCGCTTTCGGTCGCACGCTGTCGATAGCGTCGATCACATAGTCGAAACCGGCTGCCATCAGTTCGGCGGTGTTCTCTGGCGTAATAAAGTCATCAATGCAGATCACTTCGCAGTCAGGATTAATCGCACGCAGCCGTTCTGCCATCACTTCTGTTTTGGCTTTGCCGACGTTGCCCTGCAGCGCATGAAGCTGCCGGTTAGTGTTGGTAATACAGACATCATCCATATCAATCAGGGTGATTTTACCAATCCCGGTGCGCACCAGCGCTTCCGCCGCCCAGGATCCGACACCGCCAATACCGATGACGCAGAAGTGTGCGTCAGCAAAACGTTGCAGCGCATCCTGGCCATAGAGACGCGCCGTGCCGCCAAAGCGCTGATGCCAGGCGTCATTTAACACTTTCATAGTTGAACCTGTTACGTCGTGCGGGCCCGAAGGCCCGCAGAGAAGAAATTAGTTAGCGCCGAGAAGCAGTGAACCATTATTACCGTTTTGCGGGCTGGAGAACAGCGGTTGTCCGGCGCCCGGTGCGGCTTTAATTACCCAGACGCGTCCGTAGTGATTATAGAAGCCCGCCAGATGCGCAGCGTCGGGGCCGATACCCTGATAGATATCAAAGTGCTGGCCTTTAATCGCGCCACCCACGTCGAGTGCCACCATCAGGCGCATCTCATATTTGCCGTTGAATTTGCCCTTCTCATTTAACTGCGGCACTTCAGCCAGCAGTACGGTGCCCGCCGGAATAATTGAGCGGTCAGACGCAACGGAGGCTTTCGCCACCAGCGGAACTGCGCTGGCACCGCGCACCGGCGTAAACGGCTCAGCCTTAAAGAAGACAAATGATGGGTTGGTTTCCAGCAGCGCACGGACCTCCTGCGGTGAGTGCTCCTGCGCCCACTGACGAATCGCCTGCATCGACATATCTTCGCGCTTCACTTCACCGCGATCGATCAGCTCTTTGCCAATGCTGTGATAACCCCAGCCATTTTTACCGGCGTAACCAAAGAAGGTCATCGGGCGGCCATCGCCAAAGTCGACATAACCACTGCCCTGCACATCCATCATGAAGTTATCAATCAGGGAATTGCTGTAGGCGATGATGTAGCGGTCATCGAGTCCGCCACTATAGATAGAGGCACGGCTCGGTAATTTTTCTCCGCGTTTGCGCGGCGGCATACGGTAGATGGGATACTGGAATTCACCCTGACGGGTGTAGCGCGCTTCTACTACCGGCGTGTAGTAACCGGTGAACTGCACGTTACCGTAGTTATCCGTTCCCTCCATCTGCCAGGCGTTAAGCCCATACTGACGAAGCTGTCGGGTATCGGCACCCGCCATCAGCCAGCTCTCAATTGCACTATAAGTGCCGTTCTGACGGCTATACAGGGCGGATGAGGCGGACTGAATCTGACGGACCTGCTCGCCAAAGTCTCTGCCATTAACCGGTGCGCCTTTGGCATTGGGCTGATTCACCAGCGCCAGCGGTTGTTCCAGTTTGCCATCTTTATATTGCTGACCGCGATCGGTCGGTTTGGAGCTACAGGCCGCCAGCAGCGTAATTAACGCGCCAGTGAGTGCATACTTCACCCAATGTGATTTCATTATCTTCTCTTTTTATAACTGTTCGCCCCGCGACGATAGCAAAGCCCCCGACAGAATGAAATGCATCCGCTCAGACGTCGCGCATATCAGTTTAATAATTAACCAGATGGTTGAATCCTTCAGCAACTGGCTGTTAATTTGGCTTTTATCTGCAAAAAGGGGTTGCATGAATTAGCGCGGAGAGTATAGTGCGCTTCCACGGACGCGGGGTGGAGCAGCCTGGTAGCTCGTCGGGCTCATAACCCGAAGGTCGTCGGTTCAAATCCGGCCCCCGC
>NZ_JALNPM010000019.1:0-88939 GCF_024520875.1 Pantoea sp. Ft-CA_14
GAGCGGTAGTTCAGTTGGTTAGAATACCTGCCTGTCACGCAGGGGGTCGCGGGTTCGAGCCCCGTCCGTTCCGCCACTTAATTGGAAAGCCCTGACTTAACGGTCAGGGCTTTTTCCATTGCAGCAAATTCAACACGGAAAAATACACCGCGCTGATTCTCTTCGATCTCCCGGATCATTTTAACGATCGCTAATTCTTTGAATCTGAAGCGATAATCGCGCAATCGATCCCACCCCTTCCAAATTGTGTGCGGGCAGACCCCGATCAGGCCTGCCCCTGTAGACTTCAGGTACGCCACGGCTGGTCAGCTGTCCACTCACTCAGAAAATCGATAAAAGCGCGCACACGCTGGCTTACGCCAATATCACTGTAGTAAACAGCATGGAAGGGCATCTCGACCGGCAGACGCTGATCGGCCAACACTTCCACCAGTTTTCCCTCAGCAACTTCACGATCGATCATATAGTCCGACAGGCAGGCAATACCATTACCGGTAAGACAGAGCTGCTTAATCGTCTCTCCGCTGTTAGAGGAGATAGCCCAGCTAATATCATAGAGTTCGCCGCTTTCACGGGAGACGGGCCAGCTATTGAGTCGTGGGGAATCATCAAAGCCGAGACAGTGGTGGTTATCCAGCTCAGCCACCGTTTGCGGTGTCCCATGCTCACGGAGATAGGCGGGTGAAGCAACCATCTTGCGAAAGCTCCTGAACAGCAGCCGGGCGCGCAGCGTTGAGTCGGTGAGATTGCCGGCGCGAATGGCGATATCCACTTTCCGCTCAATCAGATTGATAAAACTCTCTGAGGAGATCAAAGAAAGAGTCACGTCAGGATAGCGCAGACGAAAGGGTTTAATCATCGGCATCAGCAAATGCAGAATCACCGGCGTCGCGGCATCAACGCGCAGTAGTCCTTTAGGCGCCTGTAAACTCTCGATCAAATCGCTTTCTGCCGTGGTCATCTCCTGTAAAAAACGTTGAACATGGCGAAAATAGCGTTCGCCCTCCTGAGTAAGCGCCAGCTGCCGTGTTGTGCGAGTCAGCAGGGCAATACCCAGCTTGCTCTCCAGCTTTTTAACTGTCCTGCTGACGGCAGAGTTAGCCATTTTCAGCTGTTCAGCAGCGCGACTGAAACTTCCACTTTCTACAACGCTGACAAACACTTTTAGTTCATCAGAAGATGCCTTCATTCTTCCTCCCTGCAGTCACATGGCCATTAAGCCAGTTTATGACTGATAATGCTGTTATAACCAGTACAGGAGCCGTTAACGATGACATCGGGGATGTCACCGCCTGATCTGCCTCGTTTTGCTTAGCGAACTTAAAAGGGCTGCTTTATTCTGGAAAAGGTGATGAATTCTGACATTCACCTGCATCCATTGAAACCCCGGTCTAAAATCCCTATAACAGACAGGTGTTAACTGTATTTTGAATCATCAGCCAGGCGGGAAAGTGCGCAAAAAAACTTATGCAATGCGATATGTAGCAGGACAACCAGTGGAACAGATCTTTCCACCTGGCGCGATGCTCCATCTCGGTCAGGCACTGCCACCCGGCGCCCCCTTGCCCGCGCACCCAAACCTCAAAGTTCTGGTGTGGAACATCTTCAAGCAGCAACGCGCAGACTGGATGTCGGTACTGGAAGGATTTGGTAAAGATGCGCACCTGGTATTACTGCAGGAAGCGCAGACCACACCAGAACTGGTGGAGTTTGCCACCAGTAATTATCTTGCTGCCGATCAGGTACCTGCCTTTGTGCTGCCTCAGCATCCCTCTGGGGTGATGACGCTCGCCTCTGCGCACCCGGTCTATTGCTGCCCGTTGCGTGAGCGTGAGCCTCTGCTGAGGCTGTCAAAATCGGCACTGGTCACGGCGTATCCGCTGCCCACGGGTGAAATGCTGATGGTCGTGAACATCCATGCGGTAAATTTCAGCCTGGGCGTCGACGTCTACAGTAAACAGCTGGGGCCAATCGGGGAGCAGATCATGCATCACCAGGGGCCGGTGATTATGGCCGGGGATTTCAATGCCTGGAGCCGTCAGCGCATCAATGCCCTCTACCGTTTTGCACAGCGAATGAAGCTGGAAGAGGTGATGTTCACTGCCGATCACCGCCGTAAAGCCTTTGGTCGCCCGCTGGATTTCGTCTTCTATCGCGATCTCAGGGTGAGTGAGGCATCCGTACTGGTGACGCGCGCGTCCGACCATAACCCCTTACTGGTGGAGTTCAGTTCAGGAAGCTAGTCCGGTGCATTAAGCTTACCTGCAGAAGGGGGAGGGAAGTCCGGCAGATGAGTAAACGGTGGCGGATGAATAAAAGAAAAAGGCTGACAAATGTCAGCCTTTTCAACGTATCAGGTATCAGGTGTTGCGTTATTATTCACAAACAGCGTTAAGTTATCGCCGGGTTGAATATCTTTCGCACTGTCCAGCACACTGTTCCAGCGCATCACGTCTTTGATGTTAACGCCGTGATGACGGGCAATACTGTCAAGAGAATCACCCTTACGAACACGATAGGTGATGCTGTTGCCGTTATCAGCCAGTCGGGTGCCATTCGAACCAATGGTCAGAGTCTGACCCGGTCGGATATCAGCACCGCGCAGGTTGTTATCCTGCTTCAGTGTCGAGACGCTAACGCCAAGTTTTGAGGCGATACCAGAGAGCGTATCACCCCGTCGCACTTTGTACCCGCCACTCGCACTGGCTTTCGCAAGCTGAGTAGGCTGTACCGCTGCGATGTCACCGGAAGCCAGTGAGTTACGCAGTTTCGCGACGTTCGACTTCGGCACCATAATATAGTGTGGGCCGTTTGGCGCTGTTGCACCGCCTTTATAACCGGTATTGAAGCTCTTCAGTTTCGTGAGCGACATACCCGCCATTTCGGCAGCCTGCGTCAGCTGTATCTGCTGACCCACTTCCACTCGCGCCAGAGCACGACTTTCATTAGGTGTCGGCAGTTTGATACCGTAACGCTTGTTATTTTTGAGCAGTTCACTCAGAGCTAACATTTTAGGCACATACACGGTCGTTTCGCGTGGCAGCGATAAATGCCAGAAGTCAGTCGGCTTACCGCGCGCCTTGTTCTGCTTTATCGCTTTGAGTACACGTCCTTCACCACTGTTGTACGCTGCGATGGTTAATAACCAGTCGCCGTCAAACATGGTGTTAAGACGCTGCATCATATCCAGCGCAACTTTCGTGGATGCGACCACATCACGTCGCCCATCGTAATACTGGTTCTGTTTCAAACCATAGTTTCGACCTGTTGCAGCAACAATCTGCCAGATACCAGCGGCATTGGCGGATGAGGTTGCCCGGGGGTCAAAAGCGCTCTCCACTATGGGTAGCAGTACCAGTTCCATCGGCATTTTACGTTTCTGTATCTGCTCGACTATCCAGTACATGTACGGCTCTGCCCGTAATGTTACATCGTGGAGATAGCTCTTATTTTTTAAAAATTTACTTTTTTGTTCGCGGATTGCCGGGTTTTCCGGAATCCCCATCTTCAACTCGTCACTAATGAAACTCCAGAGATCTGCGTCTGCTGCGAGGCCAGTTCCATCTTCCTGCCATCGCGGCGACAAAAACTCGTCTCCGTACTTTCCATTTTCACCTTGACCAGCTGAAGACAGACTCTGTGCATGCTGTACCGGGATATTGGCATCGTTCCTGGACGCCTGACATCCTACCAGCAAGACTGAGGCGAGTAAGATCGCTTTAGCCTTCATGTGTGTGTCAATAGTTCGCTTAAAAGACGAGCAACTATACGTGACGACTTTTCACAACACAACCCGAAAAATCAAAAAGCGTCTTTCTTCTCGCGTAGAACGGCAAATGAACGCCATACGGGTTCATCAGTAACGTTAACGTTTAATGCCCTTTGTAAATCAACGTCTTGCGTGCGAAGAAATAAATTTATTGTCCGTTCGTGCGCCAGTTTTGTGGGCAAACTAATGCCTTTTTCAGCGCGTAAGTCCTTAATTTTCTGATATTCGGCCGTTATTTGTGGGTCATGGGGCAGAATAGCCGCAGCAAACTTCAGATTGGATAAAGTATATTCATGTGCGCAGCAGACTAATGTTTCACCTGGAAGCTGGTTAAGCTTTTGAAAGGAATCATACATCTGCTCTGCCGTGCCCTCAAAAAGGCGCCCGCAGCCGCCCGAAAAGAGTGTGTCACCACAGAAAAGATAAGGTGAGCTGTAATATGAGATATGTCCTAAAGTGTGACCAGGGGTGTGGATTACCTCAAACGTCAGGCCCAGTACCGTGACCTTATCGCCTTCGCTGACTATGGTTCTGGCCCCTTTAGCCGCAGTTTCCTGGGGACCATAGACCTCAAGCTGAGGGAAATGCTCGCACAGTGTTTTCACTCCGCCTGTGTGGTCGTTATGGTGGTGAGTCAGCAGAATAGCGACCGGCTGCCAGCCGTTGGAGGCCATTTTTTCTAACACCGGTTGGGCTTCGCCGGGATCGACAATCAGGCATTTACCGTCATCATCAGTCAGCGTCCAGATGTAGTTGTCCTGCAACGCAGGAATACTGGTAAGATTCATCATCACCTCTCGCAGGTCGTAGGAAAAGGAAGAGCGTAAAGCATGAAGCCCGCTAAATCACGCCAGATTCTGAACGCACCGCTGTCATGGCGCGATATGCCGTGGGGAGATTATTTCCGCGACGCGCTAACGCAGCAGCTTCAGCCTTACCTTGGAAAGCTTTATGGCTTTCATATGCTTAAGCTTGGCAACCTCAGCGCAGAAATCAACACCGAAAACTGTGCTATTTCACATCAGGTCAATGTTGGCAGGGAAGGTGAGCTGTTACAGGTGCTGGCTGACCCGATGCAACTGCCGTTTGAGTCGAAGTCGATCGATGCCTGTTTGCTGGCCCATACGCTCGCCTGGAGCCAGGATCCTCACCGGGTGTTACGTGAAGTAGATAGGGTGTTAATTGATGATGGCTGGATGATTATCAGCGGCTTCAATCCATTCAGTCTGCTCGGCGTGAGTAAGATGGTGCCGGGCCTGAACCGCAAAGCCCCCTGGAGCGGACGGATGTTCAGCCAGGTGCGGTTAGTCGACTGGCTGGGACTGTTGAATTATGAGGTGGTCTATCGCACCCGCTTTCAGGTGCTGCCGTGGCATCGGCAGGGCGGAAAACTGATCAGCGCCCACTTACCGGCGCTGGGCTGTCTGAATATTGTGGTGGCACGTAAACGCACCTTCCCGCTGCTGCCGACCCGGGCTAAGAAGAGTATGAGCACCAGCAAGATCCGCCAGACGGTCAATGCCACACGCCAGTTCCGGCAGGCAGAGGATCAGGATTCGGTTTTATAACCGATATCCTCAAAAGCGGGATTTTCAGCCGCGCTGCGGGCCAGCACGTCGCAGCGCTCATTTTCCGGATGTCCGGCATGGCCTTTAACCCACTCCCACTGAATCTTATGGGTGCTGAGTGCTAAGTCGAGACGCTGCCAGAGATCGACATTCTTCACCGGCTTTTTGTCGGCGGTTTTCCAGCCACGCTTTTTCCAGTTATGGATCCAGCTGGTAATTCCCTGACGCACATACTGACTGTCGGTACTGAGCACCACATCGCACGGCTGGGTCAGCGCTTCCAGTGAGACAATCGCCGCCATCAGCTCCATCCGGTTATTGGTGGTAAGGTGATAGCCCGCGCTGAAGGTTTTCTCATGCTGACCGTAGCGTAAAATCGCCCCATAACCGCCGGGACCGGGATTTCCAAGACAGGATCCATCGGTGAATATTTCTACCTGTTTGCGCATCTCTGGTAGACTTCCTCTCAAAAACGCTAAGTCTGACATAAAACGGGTCTTATGAGCACTGCAAATAACCGCCAGATCGTTCTCGATACTGAAACCACCGGCATGAACATGATCGGGGTACATTATGAGGGGCACCGCATCATTGAGATTGGTGCGGTAGAGGTGATTAACCGTCGCCTGACCGGTAACAATTTCCATATGTATCTCAAGCCCGATCGGCTGGTCGATCCCGAAGCCTTTGGCGTACACGGCATTGCCGATGAGTTCCTGGCCGACAAGCCTGCATTCAGCGAGATTGCCGATGAGTTTCTCGACTACATTCGCGGTGCTGAATTAGTGATCCATAACGCCCCGTTTGATATCGGCTTTATGGACTACGAGTTTGCAAAGCTGAACCGCGGCATTGAGAAAACCGAAACCTTCTGCAAAATCACCGACAGTCTGGCGCTGGCGCGCCGTATGTTTCCCGGCAAGCGCAACAGCCTTGATGCGCTTTGCTCGCGTTACGAAATAGACAACAGCAAACGAACCCTGCACGGCGCACTGCTCGATGCCGAGATTCTGGCTGAAGTCTTCCTGACGATGACCGGCGGACAAACGTCACTCTCCTTTTTATCGGAAAGTGAAAGCGCCCGACAGGCGCAGGGAGAGAGCATCCAGCGCATCGTGCGTCCCACCTCTGCACTGCGCGTGGTCACGGCCAGCGATGAAGAAGTGGTTGCCCATGAGTCACGTCTGGATCTGGTGATGAAAAAGGGTGGCAGCTGCCTGTGGCGCGGCTGAATTACGCATTTTTGTGGATAAAATCAACGGCAAGCTGAAAAAAACAGCAAACGATTTGTTCGCCTGGAAAAAGCGTTGACGTCGCAACAGGCTGCCATTACTATGCGCCTCGTTCCCGACGGGGAACAAAGCGCGGAGCGGTAGTTCAGTTGGTTAGAATACCTGCCTGTCACGCAGGGGGTCGCGGGTTCGAGCCCCGTCCGTTCCGCCAATCTCTTTAAAAAAGCCGATTCAGAAATGAATCGGCTTTTTGCTGTCTGCTATTCAGCGGTGGCCTGGTTCTTCTGCGGCATCACCTCGCCTTGCCAGCGGGCACCATCCTCCGCCTCACGATCTTCACGGGCGATAAAGCGATAGCAGCCTGCCGCCAGACCGGCGCCAATAAACCAGCTGAAATTCGCCACCTGATGCAGGGAAGGGATAAAGCTAATCACCAGGCAAATCGCCACCGATGGCAGCAGTGCGCCAATCGCTTTAGGGTTAAAGCCACCGCGATACCAGTAACGGCCTGCTGGCGTATCGTTAAAAAGATCGTCGACCGAGATACGTCCACGTTTAATCAGATAGAAATCGGTCAGCAGAATCCCGAACAGCGGCCCGATAAACGATCCCAGCACATCCAGCGTATAGTGAATCAGCTCAGGAGACTGGAACAGATTCCACGGCGTTAACAGCACCGACCCCACCGCAGCGATCATCCCGCCGGTACGGAAACTGATTTTCTGCGGTGAACAGTTAGAGAAGTCAAAAGCGGGTGAGACGAAGTTCGCCACGATATTGATACCGATGGTGGCGGTAATCATGGTCAGCAATCCAATCGCGACCGCCAGATCGTTGCCGACCATGCTTACGGTTTCGATGGGATCGGTAATCATTTTGCCAAACAGCGACTGGGTGCCCGACACAATCACTACGGTCACCACCGAGAACAGCAGAAAGTTAAACGGCAGTCCCCAGCGGTTGCCGCGACGGATCTCTGACATGCTTTTGCCGTAGCGTGAGAAGTCACCGAAGTTCAGCAGCGGCCCGGAGAAGTAAGAGACCACCAGCGCCGTCGCCGTAATCATCTGCCACGTCTGCTCGCCTGCGGTCAGCGATTTGCTGGCGAGAGTAAACGAGATCCCATCGAAGCCGGTCTTGTATACAATCCAGCCCGCCAGCGCCACCATCACCACATAGACCGCCGGTCCGGCGACATCAATAAACCGTTTGATGGCGTTCATGCCATGCCAGAATACCATCGCCTGCAGTAACCACATAATGCCGAAGCAGCACCAGCCCAGCAGCGACAGACCAAGCCAGTGCGGCACGGTCATCGACGTCAGCGACGGCGCGAACTTCAGCAGCACCAGCATCAGCGCATTCGCCGCCAGATAGGTCTGGATGCCATACCAGGCGAACGCGATCAGACCGCGTATCACTGCCGGGATATTGGCACCAAACACCCCAAACGCCTGACGGCAGATCACCGCATAGGGGACGCCCGCCATCTGGCTCGGTTTCGCCACCAGATTCGCACAGATCTGCACGATGCAGATCCCCGCCAGCAGGCAGAGCAGCACCTGCCAGCTGGCTAATCCCAGCGTGAAGAAGCTGGCGGCCACCACATAGCCGCCCATGCTGTGCACATCCGACATCCAGAAAGAAAAAATGTTGTACCACGACCAGTTCTGATCGCGAGTCGGTGCCAGGTCGTCGTTACAGAGTCGTGGGCTGTAACGGGCGTTGGCTTCAGAGGCCGTGCTGGCCACCGTTGATTGATTTGGCATGAAACCTGCTCCTCTACCCGAGAGTGGAATGAATAATCTGGTAAAGCGGTATTGCAGGATCCAGGCCAGATCTCTTTTCTTGTATACAATATTTATTTTTCACGTATACGATATGTGGCGTACAGCAAGCGACCGGAGCGGGTAATGACGAGTAAAACAGGACAGCGAGACGCCACCAGGATGCAGGATAAAGATGAAGGGATTTACCAGGCGTTGATGAACGCCATTGTTGAGCATCAGCTGCCGCCGGGCAGTAAACTGCCGGAAGAGGCCCTTTCCGGGGTCTTTGGCGTGAGCCGCACCGGCATCCGCAAAGTGCTGCAACGCCTCGCGGCGGTGCAAATGGTCACTCTGACGCCCAAACGTGGTGCGCAGGTCTCCACACCCGGCGTTGAAGAGGCGCGGGATATCTTCTCAACCCGCAGTTTAATGGAGTGCGCTAATCTGCCAGCGGTCCTGGCCCATCTGCAGCCCCCGCATCTGGTGGCGCTGGAGCAGCTCATCGCGCAGGAGAACCAGGCGCACGCCGATCATGATGGGCCGGCAGCCATCCGGCTGTCAGCGGCCTTTCATATTCAGTTGCAGGCGATCTCCGGGAATCAGGTGCTCACCGGCATGGTGACCAGTCTGACGCAGCGATCATCGCTGGTGATCGCCGCCTATGGCGCACCCTGGCAGCGTGGCTGCCGCTGTGACGATCATGCGAATCTGCTTCAGTTACTGCGCGCGCGTGCGCTGCAGCTGCTGACGCAGGCGCTACAGCATCACTTCGAGCACATCGTCTCCAGCCTGCACTTTGAGCGCAGCGGGGAAACGCTGCCCGACTTTTCCCGACTGTTTGCCGCAGGCTCTGGAGCGGCCTCATGAGCCTGATTCAGGTTATTAACCCTAATACCAGCCTGGCGATGACCGAAACTATCGGTCAGGCCGCGCGTGCGGTCGCCGCACCGGGCACCGAAATTCTGGCTGTTTCGCCGTCGCAGGGTGTGCCCTCCATTGAAGGGCATTTCGATGAGGCGATCGCCGCCATCGGCGTGCTGGAGCAGATTAAACTGGGCAGAGCGCAGGGCGTCAGCGGCCACGTCATTGCCTGCTTTGGCGATCCGGGTTTGCTGGCGGCACGCGAACTGGCCAGCGGACCGGTGATCGGCATCGCGGAAGCGGCGATGCATACCGCCACGCTGCTGGCGACGCGTTTCTCCATTGTCACCACGCTGCCGCGCACCCTGGTGATTGCGCGTCATCTGCTGCAGCAGTATGGCTTTACCCATCACTGTGCCGCACTGCATGCCATCGATCTGCCGGTACTGGCGCTGGAAGATGGCAGCGGCCTGGCGCAGGAAAAAGTGCGGCAGCGCTGCATTCAGGCTAAACGGGAAGATGGCAGCGGGGCGATTGTGCTGGGCTGTGGCGGAATGGCGACGCTGGCCGGGGAGCTGACCCGGGAGCTCGGCCTGCCGGTGATCGATGGCGTCAGCGCGGCGGTGAAGATGGTGGAGTCGCTGGTGGCGCTTGGTTTTGGCACCAGCAAACATGGTGATCTGGCCTGGCCTTTGCAGAAACCTCTCTCAGGTGCGTTTCAGCATCTAAACTAACGGAACTTTCCCGAATCAAAACAGGTGGAGTGATGACTGACGCTGCAGAGAAGAAAGAGTACAGCTTTAACAAAAACTATCCGCGCGATTTAATCGGTTATGGCGCTCATCCGCCGCACGCCGCCTGGCCCAACAACGCCCGTGTGGCGGTGCAGTTTGTTCTGAACTACGAAGAGGGCGCAGAAAACAGCGTACTGCACGGCGACACCGGCTCAGAGCAGTTCCTCTCCGACATCATCGGGGCAGCCAGCTATCCCGATCGCCACATGTCGATGGAGTCGCTGTATGAGTACGGCTCACGCGCCGGTTTCTGGCGTATCCACAACGAATTCCAGAAACGCGGTCTGCCGTTAACGGTTTTCGGCGTGGCGATGGCGCTGGCGCGTCATCCGGAAGTCGTCGAAGCGATTAAACAGGCTGACTACGATGTGGTCAGTCACGGCTGGCGCTGGATCCACTATCAGGGCATGGATGCAAAAACCGAACGCCAGCATATGCAGCAGGCGGTCGATGTGCTGGTTGATCTGTTTGGTAAAGCGCCGACCGGCTGGTACACCGGCCGCGACAGCCCGAATACCCGGCGGCTGGTGGTGGAGCAGGGCGGTTTTAGCTATGACAGTGACTACTACGGCGACGATCTGCCTTTCTGGACCCAGGTCACCTGTCAGGATGGAACGGTTAAACCGCACCTGATTATCCCCTATACCCTGGAGTGCAATGACATGCGCTTTGCCTCGCCGCAGGGATTTAATACCGCGGAACAGTTCTTTACCTATCTGCGCGACAGCTTCGATGTGCTGTATGAAGAGGGCGAAACCGCACCCAAGATGATGTCGATCGGTATGCATTGCCGCCTGCTGGGTCGTCCTGGCAAATTCCGCGCGCTGCAGAATTTTCTCGATCACATCCAGCAGCATGAGGATGTCTGGATCTGCACCCGTCAGCAGATCGCTGACCACTGGATCAACACGCACCCGGCACCTTAAGCCGGTTCCGGCGCTCGCCCCGCGTTGATCGGGCGAAGCGCCGGACGATGTCAGCTCATCAGGCTGACCTGCGCCGCCACGATGCACCAGCCGTGGGGCATACGTACCCAGGTCTGCTGCTGACGGCCAATTTTATCGCTGCCGGTGCGGGTAAATTCGGTGCTGCAGACCGCATAATCCTCGCCAAAGGTGGTGATCACGGTGTTTTGCAGCGTCCGGTTCAGCCCGGCTGAAGGACGCGCGGCGCGGAAGGCACGAATCTCATCAATGCCATACAGATTCTCACCCGCGCCGAGGCGCACGGTTCGCGGGTCGTGCCAGAACAACGCATCCAGTTCGGCCACGTCATTGCTGACCAGCGCCTGCTCGTAGCGGTAAAACTGCGCCGTCACCTCGGTGACGACCTGCGGTAAATTAATCTCTCTGTTCATCAGGCTCCAGCCATATTGATTTGCGGTATCGTAATGCCGCGTTGTTCCAGTGCCCAGGCGGCACGTAACACCGCCTCTTCATTAAATGGACGGGCGATAAGCTGTAATCCAATCGGCAGACCGCTTCGGGTCGCCAGCGGCACGGTACAGACCGGCAATCCCAGGAAGGAGATCGGCTGCGTCAGCATACCCATGCTCGCCTTAGCGGGCAGCGATTCCCCCTGAATCGACAGGGTCTGCTGACCGATGGTGATCGCGCTGCAGGGTGTCGCCGGCGCTATCAGCACATCAAACCGATCAAAAAGCGGCAACACCTGCTGCTGGAAATGGCGGCGGAAACGCTGCGCCTGCACGTACCAGGCACCTGGCATCATGGCACCGGCCAGCAGACGCTCGCGTGAATTGGGTTCAAACTGCTCAGGCGTCTGGCGCAGGGCGGGCAGATAGTGATTGCCGCCTTCTGCCGCGGTCATGATAAATGCCGCCGAGCGTGCCAGCTCAGCGTCCGGCATCAGCACCTCTTCCTGTGCATCAAGTGCTGCCCCGACAACCGCGACGGCAGCGCGGGCATCCTCATCGCACCAGCGGGCAAAAAAGCCACCCAGTACGCCGCAGCGCAAGCCTTCGCTGCCCTGTGACAGCCCCGGTAGCGTCGCGGCCAGCGGGCGATCGGCCTGAAACGCATCGGTGTGGTCTGCTCCCTGCAACAGATCATATACCAGCGCCAGGTCTTCAACCCGCCGCGCCAGAGGACCGATGTGATCGAGGCTGGCGACAAACGGATGGCTGCCGCTGCGTGACAACCGGCCAAAGGTCGGCTTAAGACCAAAAATACCACACAGCGACGCGGGCACCCGAATCGAGCCGTTGGTGTCGGTCCCCAGCGAAAAGTGGACCAGACCGGCGGCCACAGCAGCCGCCGAACCGCCTGACGAGCCACCCGCCACGCGGCTGAGATCGCGCGGATTGTGCGTCGCGCCGTAGTGGCTGTTTTCGGTGGTAAAACCATACGCGTAGGCATCCATGTTCAGCATGCCAGACAGCAGCGCACCAGAGCGACGCAGTTTATCGACAGCAAACGCATCTGCACGTGCCGCCGGCCGGTCGCTGAACAGGCTGGCACCGGCCAGGGTAGTGTGCCCGGCCACATCAAACAGGTTTTTTACCGCATACGGGATGCCCGCCAGCGGTGGCAGGGTTTCGCCGCGCTGCCGCTGCGCATCAATCGCACTGGCTTCTTTTAACATGCGCGGCCCGGTCACTTCCGTCCAGGCATTCAGCGCCGGATTATGCTGCTCAACCGCCTGCAGCGTGCGCTTTGCCACTTCCAGCGCACTGATCTCACCCTGCTGAATCGCCCGCTGCAGGGTCTGAATCGAAACGTCACCTAGTCTCATGCCTGGTATACTCCTGCCACTTCAAGCCGGTCATCCAGCGGAAACGCCATCAGCGGCGCGGCCATCTCCGCGATACGCGACAGCTGGATCAGCAGTTCAGCGCTGCGGGCGTCATCCAGTTCCAGTTGCAGTATCTGCTCCATATGGCCGATGTAGCTGGCCCAGTCGTGTTGATTCATGATTCGCTCCTGTTAAAAACCGGCGGCGCTGCCGTTACTGCGTGGATCGCTTGCGCCCTCAAACATGCCGTTGCTGTGGCGCACAATGGCGCCCGCATGGCCCACGGATTCGCTGAAGTCCGGCAGCAGCTCCACCTCATGTCCCCACAGACGCAGCATCAATACCGTTTCGTCGTCAAAACGACCTTCCAGTTTCAGCGAGTCTGATGATTGCCCCCAGGTCCGGCCCAGCAGCCAGCGCGGCGCACTGACCGCCTGTTGTAACGGCAAGCCCTGAATCACATGGCGGGTAAAAATCGCCGCCTGAGTCTGCGGCTGTCCATCCCCACCCATCGCGCCATACACCAGCGTCCGGCCATCTTTCAGCCGTGCGGCGGCGGGATTCAGGGTATGAAACGGTTGCTTACCGGGTGCCAGGGCCAGCAGATGGTCAGGATCGAGGCTGAAAGCGGCGCCGCGGTTCTGCCAGGTGATACCCGTGCCGGGCAGCACCACACCACTGCCAAATTCGTGATAAATGCTCTGAATAAAGGAGACGGCCAGGCCGCTGCTGTCCATCACGCCCATCCAGACCGTATCGCCCGGCCCGCGTCCGTTTCCCCATGCCGCCGCCTCTCCATCGGTGATCTGGCTGGCGAGTGTGGCAAGGTGATCGCTGTCCAGCAGCGCCTGCAAATCTTCCGTGACGTGACGTGGATCGGTGATGTGTTTGTCGCGCAGTGCAAACGCTTTTTTGGTGGCTTCCACGATACGGTGCACCGTCTGCGCATCGTCAGCCTCCGCCATCTCCAGCCGATCGGTGATGCCCAGGATCGCCAGCGACACCATGCCCTGCGTTGGCGGGGTGATATTCCAGATGTCACCTTCGCTGTGGGAGAGATGCAGCGGCGTCGTGCGGCGGGCGCGATGCTGCTGCAGATCGGCCAGCGTCACCGGCATGCCCAGCGTGGTCATCTCATCGGCCATATGGTGAGCCAGCGTGCCGCGATAAAAGCTGTCGAGCCCCTCTTCAGTAAGCTGGCTCAGGGTGTTAGCCAGGGCAGGCTGGGTAAAACGGCTGCCTGGCTGCGGCACGTTGCCGTCAGGCATAAAGGTGGCGCTGAAGCCGGGCTGATGCTGCAATTCACTGCGGAACGTCGCGGTGGCGGCGCTCTGTGAGGTGGTCACCGGAATACCGTCGGCGGCGTAGCGAATCGCATCGCGCAGCAGACGTGCCAGCGGCAGCGGCGGGGTGCACATCTCAGCCGAGAGATTCAGTGCCTCCTGCCAGCCGCTGACCGTACCGGCCACGGTCAGCGCCGCTTTCGGCCCGCGATGTGGAATCTTAAGGTGATCGGCGTAGAAATCGTGATGAGCCAGCGAACCGGCTGCGCCGCTGGCGTCGATAGCGACAGGATCGCCGCCGGGCGGCAGAATCAGCCAGAAACCATCACCGCCCAGTCCATTCATATGCGGGTAGACCACGGCGATGGTCGCGGCAGCGGCCACCATCGCTTCAATGGCATTACCGCCATCACGCAGTACCGCGAGCGCGCTTTCACTCGCCAGATGGTGTGGCGTCACCGCCATCCCCTGCGGGGCCATATTGCTTTGAATCATCTTTTTCTCGTTATCCGGGTGACAGAACCGATAACAAAGCAAGAGCTGTTCCAGTTTTCACCCTGAGCTGACAATGCGCCGGTTAACCTGGCGCAAATTGTGCTAGCTTCTGCTGAAACAAAAGTTACAGGACGGGTTATGAAACAGCTTGATGAACGACTCAGGAGTCACTATCCCCAGCTCTCTCCGCAGGAGCAGCGCATTGCCGACTTCGTGTTTGACCACTTCGATGACCTGATCAGCTACAACAGTGCCGAGCTGGCGCGGCTCAGTGGCGTGTCGAAAGCCACGGTCAGCCGGCTGTTTAAGCGTCTGGGCTATGAGAAATACAAGGATATGCGTGATGAGTTACGCATCCTGCGCCAAAGCGGCATGCCGCTGACCGATAATCGTGATGCGGTGCAGGGCAATACGCTGCTGGCGCGACACTACAAGCAGGAGATGGCTAACCTGACGCAGTGGGTGAACAGTCTGGATGCCCGGCACTTTAATGAGGTTATCCAGCAGCTGGCACAGGCAAAACGCGTCTTTATCATCGGCATGCGCAACGCCTATCCGGTGGCACTGCATCTGCGACAGCAGCTGGTGCAGGCGCGTTCGCAGGTACATATCCTGCCGCAGCCGGGCCAGACGCTGGCTGAGGAGCTGGTGGATATTACGCCGGAGGATATGGTGGTCGTGATGGCCTTCCGTCGTCGTCCCCGCATCATTCGCCCGCTGATGCAGCAGTTGCAGGCTGCCGGTATCCCGCTGCTGGCGCTGTGTGAGCCGCAGGCGCAGACGGTGATTGCGCTGGCGCGCTGGCAGCTCTGTACGCCGCTGGACAGCGTTTCCGCCTTCGACAGTTATGGCTCCGCCATGAGTCTGGTTAACCTGATTGCCAATGCACTGCTGCATGAAATGCTGGCACAGGGACGCCAGCGCATTCATCAGATCGCCGACCTTTACCAGCAGTTTGATGAGCTGGAGCACCGCTAAAAGGCACCGTTTTGGTGCTTTGCCCCATTTCAGAACAGACCTTCCCCCGGCGTAGTCGTCCCGATTACGCCAGATTTCAGCTGAATGCTTTGCCGCTTAACCCTTTTTCTGTGGCCGTCCGGGTTGGCACATTAGTTGCAGATTGCATGCTAAAGAATCTTTTGTTTCACGTTAATCTCACCGGGGTGCATAATGAAAAAAGTTTTGATGGCGGTTGCGACAGCGGCATTACTGATGGCACAAGCGGGAAGCGCGCTGGCCGATCAACTGCAGGACATCCAGAAACGCGGCGTCATTCGCATCGCCGTGCCGCAGGATTTCCCGCCGTTTGGCTCGGTTGGCACCGATCTGCAGCCGCAGGGGTATGACATCGACACGGCCAGATACCTGGCAAAACAGATGAAACTTAAGTTGCAGCTGGTGCCGGTCAGCAGTGCCAACCGCGTGCCTTATCTGCAAACCGACAAGGTCGACCTGGTGATCTCCAGCATGGGTAAAAATGCCGAGCGGGAAAAAGTGATCGACTTCACCCGCGCCTATGCGCCGTTCTTCCTGGGCGTATTCGGGCCGAAAGGCGATGAAATCAAAGCGGCGTCTGCCCTGAGCGGCAAATCGATTGGCGTAACACGTGGTGCAGTAGAGGACATGGTGCTCAGTGACGTTGCGCCGAAAGATGCACAGGTGAAACGCTACGAAGATAACAACACTACCTTGTCTGCGTATCTCTCCGGTCAGGTGCAGTATGTGGCGACCGGCAACCTGGTGGTCGCCGCCATTGCCCGTCAGAATCCGGCCAAAGCGCCGGTGGCGCAGTTTATGCTGAAAGATTCTCCCTGCTATATCGGCCTGAAGAAAGATCAGCCCGCACTGAAAGCGAAAGTAAATGCGCTGATTGAGCAGGGCATCAAAGATGGCACCCTGAATAAACTGTCAGAAGAGTGGCTGAAAGCGCCGCTGCCCGCCAACCTCGGCGCCTGAGGAAAGATTCATGACCGGGCAACTTAACTTTCCCGCCCTGTGGCCCTACTGGCCGGAGCTGCTCTCCGGTCTTTGGGTCACCATTCAGCTGACGGTGCTGGCGACTACCGGTGGTGTGGCGCTCGGCATTGCGGGCGCGGCGCTGCGCAGTGGCAGACCCAGCTGGATGAGCCGCCTGTGGGGCATCTATGTCGAGCTGATCCGCAACACGCCGTTTGTGGTGCAACTGTTCTTTATCGTTTTCGGTCTGCCTGCGCTGGGGCTGAAACTCACTGCTGGCGAGGCGGCGCTGTTGGCGATGCTGATCAACCTCGGGGCATATAGCACCGAGATTATTCGTGCCGGAATACAGGTGACACCCAAAGGGCAGTGGGAAGCGGGACGGGTGCTGGGATTAACCCGCAGCCAGACGTTTCTGCGGGTGGTGTTGCCGCCCGCGCTGCAGCGCATTTATCCGGCGCTGGTGAGTCAGTGCATCATCGTGATGCTGGGTTCGTCGGTGGTGTCGCAGGTCTCCTACGAGGAGCTGACCTTCGCCGCCAACCTGATCCAGTCGCGCACCTTCTTAAGTTTTGAGGTCTATCTGGTGACCACGCTGATCTACCTGGCGTTGTCGATTGCAATGCGCCATCTGCTGCTGGCGATTGGCCGTAAATGGTTTGGAGTGCAGCCATCATGATGACGACCTTTACCGACTGGGACATCCTGCGCAACCTGCTGCTGGCGGCACGCTGGACCCTGTTGCTGTCGCTGGTGGCCTTTGTCGGCGGCACGCTGGTGACGCTGCCGCTGCTGTTTATGCGCCTGCTGCAACGCAAATGGTTAACGCGGCTGGTACGCGGTTACACCGCGCTGTTTCAGGGCACGCCGCTGCTAATGCAGCTGTTCCTGGCGTTTTTCGGCGTCGGCCTGTTCGGCATTGATGTTGCACCCTGGACGGCGGCCTCGCTGGCGCTGACCTTCTACACCAGCGCCTTTCTGGTCGATATCTGGTACGGCAGCATCCGCGCCCTGCCAAAAGGCCAGTGGGAAGCGTCGCGCTGTCTCGGCCTGACCTTTGGTCAGACGCTGTGGCGGGTCATTGCGCCGCAGGCGATCCGCATCGGTATTGCCCCGACTGTGGGGTTTGCTGTCCAGGTGATCAAGGGCACCGCGCTGGCGTCAATTATCGGTTTTATCGAGCTGACCAAAGCGGGCACCATTCTGAACAACGTGACCTATCAGCCGTTTAAAGTCTTTGGGCTGGTGGCGCTGGGCTACTTCCTGATGTGTTATCCGCTGTCTCGCTACAGCCAGTATCTGGAGAAAAAATTCAATGCCGCTCATCACCATTAATCAGGTGCAAAAATATTACGGCGACAACCATGTGTTGAAAGGCGTGGATCTGGATATCGACATGGGCGAGGTGATCTCAATCATCGGTCGCAGCGGATCGGGCAAAAGCACGCTGCTGCGCTGCATGAACGGGCTGGAAGGCTATCAGGAGGGCAGCATCAAGCTCGGCGGTATGACGATTACCGATCGCGACTCGCAGGCGCGTGAAATCAGCCGCTCGGTCGGGATGGTGTTTCAGAGCTTCAATCTGTTCCCGCACATGACGGCACTGGAGAACGTGATGCTGGCGCCGCGCCGGGTGCTGAAAAAAAGCGAGGCCGAGTGCCGGGCGCTGGCGGCGCAGATGCTGGAGAAGGTCGGGCTGGGCGAGCGTCTCAACTACTATCCTGCCAGCCTCTCCGGCGGTCAGCAGCAGCGCGTGGCGATCGCCCGTGCACTGGCGATGACGCCGAAAGTTTTACTCTGTGATGAGATCACCTCCGCGCTCGATCCCGAGCTGGTGGGCGAAGTGCTCAAAGTTCTGGAGCAGCTGGCGTCAGAAGGGATGACGCTGATCCTCGTCACGCATGAAATGAGCTTCGCCCGCGACGTGGGCGATCGTGTGGTCTTTATGCATCAGGGGCGCGTCTGGGAGCAGGGCGACAGTAAGACGCTGTTCGCTCAGCCGCAGTCACCGGAGCTGAAGCAGTTTATCTCTTCGGTTCGCCTCTGATTCTGAAAAAGGAAATTACCATGGATATCAATCACTACCCGCAACTTAACCCGCCACAGCGTCTGCTAATGGGGCCAGGACCGATCAATGCCGATCCACGTGTGCTGCGCGCCATGTCGAGTCAGCTGCTGGGGCAGTACGATCCCGCGATGACCCACTACATGAATGAAGTGATGGCGCTCTATCGCGGCGTGTTTCGCACAGAGAACCGCTGGACGCTGCTGATTGACGGCACCTCCCGCGCCGGTATCGAATCGATTCTGCTGTCATCGATCCGGCCTGGCGACAAAGTGCTGGTACCGGTGTTTGGCCGCTTTGGTCATCTGCTGTGCGAAATTGCCCGCCGCTGTCGTGCGGAAGTGCACACCATTGAAGTGCCGTGGGGCGAAGTCTTTACTCCCGACCAGATCGAAGATGCGATCAAAAAAGTGCGGCCGCGCCTGCTGCTGACCGTGCAGGGCGACACCTCAACCACCATGCTGCAGCCGCTTGAGCAATTGGGCGCGATCTGCAAACAGTATGGCGTACTGTTCTACACCGATGCCACCGCGTCGCTGGCGGGTAACGCGCTGGAAACGGACGCCTGGGGACTTGATGCCGTATCCGCGGGGATGCAGAAATGCCTGGGCGGTCCATCGGGTACCTCGCCGATCACGCTGAGCGCAGAGATGGAGGCGGTGATCCGCAAACGCAAATGCGTAGAGCAGGGGATCCGCACCGAGGCGCATCAGGATGGCGAAGAGGAGATGATCTACTCCAACTATTTTGATCTCGGCATGATCATGGATTACTGGGGGCCGGAGCGGCTCAACCACCATACCGAAGCGACCAGTGCGCTGTTTGGCGCGCGCGAGTGCGCCCGTCTGATCCTGCAGGAGGGGCTGGACAACGGCATCGCCCGCCACAAACTGCACGGTGAAGCATTACTCAAAGGCATTCAGGGGATGGGGCTGGAAACCTTCGGCGACCTGAAACACAAAATGAACAACGTGCTGGGCGTGATGATCCCGTCCGGCGTAAACGGCGATCAGGTGCGCAAACTGATGCTGGAAGATTTCGGCATTGAGATTGGCACCTCGTTTGGCCCGCTGCATGGCAAGGTGTGGCGCATTGGCACCATGGGCTACAACGCGCGTAAAGATTGCGTGATGCAGACTCTCTCCGCGCTGGAAACGGTGCTGACCTATGTCGGCTATCGCACGCCACAGGGTGCCGCCGCGCAGGCCGCCTGGGATCACTACGGGAGCCACGCATGATGATGAGCGCCAGCGAAGCCCAGGCCGCTGCACAGCGCGTTATGGCGCGCTGCGATGCGCTGGCGGCGATCAGCGAAACGGCCGAGGGGCTGACCCGCGTCTACCTCTCACCCGAACATCTGCGCGCCAACGCCTGTGTCGGTGAATGGATGCAGGCGGCGGGGATGCAGGTGTGGCAGGATGAAGTCGGCAATATCTGTGGGCGCTACGAGGCGGCAGAAGCGGGTGCACCCGCGTTACTGCTTGGCTCGCATCTCGACACGGTGCGCAACGCCGGTCGCTACGACGGCATGCTGGGCGTGCTCAGCGCGATTGAAACCGTGCAGTGGCTTAACGAACATCAGCGCCGCTTACCGCTGGCGATTGAAGTCATTGGCTTTGGCGACGAAGAGGGCACCCGTTTTGGCATTACGCTGCTCGGCAGTCGTGGCATTACTGGCAGCTGGCCGCAAAGCTGGGTGACGCATCCTGACGGCAACGGCATCACCGTGGCGCAGGCGATGGCGGATGTCGGTCTCGACAGCGACAGGATCGCATCTGCGGCGCGGCGGGTTGAGGATATCGTCGGTTATCTTGAGCTGCACATCGAGCAGGGCCCCTGCCTGGAGCAGGAGGATCTGGCGCTCGGTGTGGTCACGGCCATCAACGGTGCGCGCCGCCTCAACTGCCGTTTCACCGGTGAAGCGGGCCATGCGGGCACGGTGCCGATGACCCACCGCAAAGATGCGCTGGCTGCTGCTGCCGAGTGGATGGTGTTTATTGAGCAGACCACCCGTGAGCAGGATCCGCAACTGGTGGCTACCGTCGGTACGATTAACTGCGCGCCGGGAGCGGTCAATGTAATCCCTGGCGAGGTATCGCTGTCGCTGGACGTGCGCGGTCCGCTGGACAACCCGCTGGAGACACTGCTCTCCAGCCTGTTAACCCAGGCGGAGGCGATTGCGCTGCGGCGTGGACTCCGCTTTGAGTCGAACGAATATTATCGCATCGGTGCCACCGCCTGTGACTCCGCGCTGCAGCAGGCGCTGAGTCATGCGGTGGAAACGGTGCAGGGGCGCAGCCTGTCACTGCCGAGCGGTGCGGGGCACGACGCCATCGCTATCGCTGAACGCTGGCCGGTCGGCATGCTATTTGTGCGTAACCATCGTGGTATCAGCCACCATCCGGCGGAGTCCGTGGCGGTGGCTGATGTGGCGCCCGCGCTGCAGGCTTATTTACAGGCGGTCTCGCTGATTGCTGAACGGAGCTGAACATGGAATTAGCCGCATTTAATCAGCTGTCGGCTGATGAGGCGCAGGCGGCCATCCGGCATTGTGTTGCCATTCCGCACTGGCAGCAGTCGCTGGTGGCAGCCCGGCCTTTTGACACCCTGGATGCGCTACGGGAAACCGCCGATGCGCTGGCCCGCCAGTGGCAGCAGCCTGAGCTGGAGACCGCACTGTCGGCGCATCCCCGCATTGGCGAACGCGCGAACGGTGCGGATAAAGAAGCGGCACTTTCACGCGGAGAGCAGTCCGCCATGCAGCAGGCCGACAGCGCTTTGCAGCAGGCAATGCAGCAGGGGAATCAGGCGTATGAAGCCCGTTTTGGCCGGGTGTTTCTGATTCGCGCTAAAGGGCGTAGCGGCGAGCAGATGCTGGCAGAGTTGCAGCGTCGGTTGCAGAATAGCGATCCTGCCGAGCAGCAGGAGGTGCTGGATCAGCTGCGTGAGATTACCCTGTTACGCCTGAAGGAGACGATTCAATGAGTACTGTTACCACCCATATTCTGGACACGGCGCTGGGCAAACCGGCCAGCGGTGTAGCGATTTCACTTGAGCAGAACAGCCCGGAAGGGTGGTTTCCGATTTCACAGGGTGAAACCGACAGCGACGGGCGTCTGAAAGATCTGACGCCCGAGCCGCTGACGCCGGGCCACTACCGTTTAACGGCAGAAATCGGCGACTATTTTGCTGCTGCCGGTCGGGATGCACTCTACGTCAGCGCGCAGATCGATTTTATGATTGCCGAAGCGGGCAGCCATTTTCATCTGCCGTTTCTGATTTCGCCCTGGTCCTGGTCAACCTATCGCGGCAGTTAATGGGCGGGCTGACTGACTGCCCGCCATTCACAGCGAAAAGCGATCCGCATCCTGCCAGGCCGGGAAACGCTCGCGATAAGCATTCAGTGCGTCCAGCGACAGCTCTGCGTCCAGCCTGGCGCGCTGGTGCGGCTCAGCCGCGCTGAGGATCTCGCCCTGCGGTGAAATAATCTGGCTGTCGCCGCTGTATTCATGCTGATTGCCGTCACTGCCGACGCGGTTACAGCCTGCTACATAAGCCTGATTCTCAATTGCCCGCGCCAGCAGCAGTGCCTGCCAGTGCAGTGCACGCGGTGCAGGCCAGTTGGCGACATAGAGCGCCAGATCGTAATCGTTGCGGTTGCGCGAGAAGACCGGGAAACGCAGGTCGTAACAGATCTGCGGCAGGATGCGCCAGCCGCGCCACTCAAACACCTGACGCTGTTCGCCAGGCAGATAGTGGTGATGCTCGTCCGCCATGCGGAACAGGTGGCGCTTGTCATACTGATGCAGCGTGCCGTCCGGCTCCACCAGCAGAAAGCGGTTTACCGAGCCGTGTTCGGTCTGAATCGCCGCACTGCCGCCGACCAGGGCATCGTTGCGACGGGCATGCTGATGCAGCCACTCCACCACCTGCGCCTGAGGCAGCGAGCTTTTCGCCGCTTCCATTGCAAAGCCGGTGGTAAACATCTCTGGCAGTAAAATCAGATCGCGCCCGGTGAGTCCATCCAGTTGCTCGTCAAAATGGCGCAGGTTCGCCTCGCCATCCATCCAGCTCAGCGTCTCCTGCAGTAACGTGATTTTTAAAGCTGACATAAGCGCTCCGCGGCGGCATCTAATGTCGCCGGCTGTTTGGCAAAACAGAGGCGGATCAGTTTATGAGGAAAGGGATCGGCGCAGAACACCGACAGAGGAATCGCGGCAACGCCCACTTCGCGGGTCAGCCACTGGCAGAAACTGACATCATCCAGATCGGAGATGGCGCTGTAATCGACCAGCAAAAAGTAGGTACCTTCGCAGGGAAGCACCTTAAAGCGGCTGCTGCTTAGCGCCGTTGCCAGCCGATCGCGGCGGTCGCGATAAAACGCTGGCAGCTCAAGATAGTGCTCCGGATGCTCACGCAGCATATCGGCAATCGCCAGCTGCGCCGGCGTATTCACCGAGAAGGTCAGATACTGATGCACCTTGCGCAATTCCGCGCTGATCGCGGCAGGGGCAATGCAGTAGCCCACTTTCCAGCCGGTCATATGGAAGGTCTTACCAAACGATGATACCGCGATAGCGCGCTGGCGCAGTTCGGGATGTGCCAGCACGCTGGCGTGGCCCGCCTGATCGAAGCAGATATGCTCATAGACTTCGTCGCTCAGCACATAGACCGGCCGCGCAGCAATCGCCTGCCACAGCGCGGCGAAATCCTGCTGCTGCCAGACGGTGGCGGAAGGATTGTGCGGCGTATTCAGGATCACCAGCCGGGTTTTATCACTCAGCAGGGCAGCAAACGCCTGCCAGTCCACCCGGAAAGCGGGCGGCTGCAGCGTAATGCGTTTCATCACGCCGCCCGACAACTCTACCGCAGGCGCATAGCTGTCGTAGCTGGGATCAAAGCAGATCACTTCATCGCCTGGCCGCACCAGCGCGGTAATCGCCGCATAGAGCGCTTCGGTTGCGCCCGCCGTCACCGTAATCTCCGTTTCGACATCAGGACGATAGTCATAGAGCCGCGCGGTTTTCTCTGCTATCGCCTCACGTAACGGCAGCGCACCGGTCATCGGCGCATATTGGTTCGCGCCCTGGCTGACGTGATACGCCAGCCGCTGCTGCAGATAGTCCGGGCCGCTAAAATCAGGAAAGCCCTGAGAGAGATTGATAGCGTTATGCTGCTGCGCCAGCGCACTCATCTGGCTGAAAATGGTGGTGCCGAGAAAAGGGAGTTTACTCTCGGGGATCAGGTTGTGCTGCGTCATGATGTCAGGCCTTAAGCGCGAAGATTGATGCGGTGTCACCCGGTGTTTGTGCCACTATAAACAGGATGATAGTATTTGGCAATCAAGACGCTTAGATGGCTAAATGCGTCATGCTCCACACCTCAGCTTCGTTAGCTTCGTTTGCTTACCCCGGTCACTGACAAGTGTCAGCTCCCGGGGATGCGCGCACTTGCTGCCTTACTGAGATGCGGATCATTTAGCATTTACATGCGTCATGCTCCGGGCGTCAGCGGCGTTGGCTGCACTTACTTACCCCGGTCACTGACGAGTGTCAGCTCCCGGCGATAAGCGCTTGCCGCCTTGCTGAGATGCGGATCATCTGGCAGGACCCGGAGAGTATGGTTCAGCAGTCGGGCACGTTTGCTAACTGTTTAAGATTTTCAACCTGTTGTAATTTTATAGCCATTATCGTTATCTGGGCTGAGCCACCCGAGATCACATTTCACCGCAAGGAACTTTTATGTCGCAGAGTCTTCCATTAGATCAGCTGGTCGCCGCCTGTCACTGGATTGGCGCGAAAGGCTGGGCACCGGCCACCGGCGGGAATATGTCGGTGCGCCGCGATGAACATGTCTGCCTGCTGAGTGAATCGGGCAAAGATAAAGGCACGCTGACGCGGGATGACTTTATCGAGGTCGATATTGCCACCAGCCAGTCGCTCTCTGGCCGTAAGCCGTCGGCAGAAACCGGTCTGCACACGATGATCTATCGACTCTTTCCCGAGGCGGGCGCAGTGCTGCATACCCACACCGTGAATGCGACGGTCCTGTCGCGGGTGGAGCAGGGCGCGGCGCTGCTGCTGCACGGCTATGAGATGCAAAAATCGTTAAGTGGCCAGCACACCCATCTGGATACGCTGGCCATTCCTGTGTTCGACAACAGCCAGGACATTGCGGCGCTGGCGTCAGAAATTGAAGATTACGCTGCCCGCTTTCCGCTGCGTTACGGCTTTCTGCTGCGCGGTCACGGCTTAACCTGCTGGGGCCGGGATGTCAGCGAAGCACGCCGTCATCTGGAAGGTCTGGAATTTTTATTTGAATGTGAACGTCAACGTCGCCTGCTGGAGAGAGCATGATTCGCGCCATTGTTACTGATATCGAAGGCACCACCAGCGATATCCGTTTTGTACATAACATCCTGTTTCCCTACGCCCGTCAGCATCTGGCGAGCTTCCTGCGTGAAAATGCGCATCAGCCCGAGGTCGCCGCAGCGCTGCATTCGGTACGTGAGGAGGCCGGTCAGCCGCAGGCCGACCTGGATGCGGTGACAGAGATTCTGCTGGGG
This sequence comes from Pantoea sp. Ft-CA_14, assembly GCF_024520875.1. Lineage (NCBI taxonomy): Bacteria > Pseudomonadati > Pseudomonadota > Gammaproteobacteria > Enterobacterales > Erwiniaceae > Pantoea > Pantoea sp. Ft-CA_14. Next base: position 25,112 of record NZ_JALNPM010000019.1, read on the forward strand.
TTTATGGACCAGGATCGCAAATCAACGGGCCTGAAAGCGCTGCAGGGCATGATCTGGCGCGATGGCTATGTTAACGGCAGTTTTACCGGCCATCTCTATCCTGACGTCCTGCCAGCACTGACCCGCTGGAAGGCGCAGGGCATTGAACTGTATGTATATTCCTCCGGTTCGGTTGCGGCGCAGAAATTGTTATTTGGCTACAGCGACGAAGGTGATATTACTGACCTCTTCAGCGGCTATTTTGATACGCACGTGGGTGCCAAACGCGAAGTCGCAGCCTATCGCGCTATCGCCGCTGAAATTGGTCAGCCAGCGGAGCAGCTGCTGTTTCTCTCCGATATTCATCAGGAGCTGGATGCCGCCGCTGAGGCGGGCTGGCAGACGCTGCAACTACTGCGTGGCGATGCAGACGGCGAGAGCCGCCATCGTCAGGTGACGGATTTTTCCCAGATTAACCCGGAGTCAATTTAGGATGAGCGCACTGACTATTTTTACCGACCGCGAAGCCAGCCAGCCGGTGTGGCACAGCACCGACGCGGAAGAGATTCGTGAACGCCTGAGCACCAAAGGCGTCCGTTTTGAGCGCTGGGAAGCCGATCGCGATCTGGGTGAAAATCCGGATCCCGAAACGGTGATCAACGCCTATCAGCATGCGATCGATCGGCTGGTGGCAGAGAAGGGCTATCAGAGCTGGGACGTGATCAGCATGCGCGCCGATAATCCGCAGAAAACCGTGCTGCGCGAGAAGTTCCTCTCTGAACATACACACGGCGAAGATGAGGTGCGTTTCTTTGTTGAGGGTGCCGGACTCTTTTGTCTGCACCTGGATGGCGAGATCCTGCAGATCCTCTGCGAAAAAAACGATCTGATCTCGGTACCTGCGGGAACACCACACTGGTTTGATATGGGATCGTCACCGCACTTCACGGCTATCCGTATTTTCGATAATCAGGAAGGCTGGGTAGCGAACTTTACCGGCGATAAGATTGCGGATGCCTATCCGCGTCTGGCGTAAACCGCCCGTTGTTTTCGCAAGGCGTTTGCCGCTCACGGTAAACGCCTTGCAGACCGTTATTGTGGCTGGAAAATGCCACCCTGAACCTGGTCAGGCGTGACTACCCCGGTGTCCAGTACCCAGCCGCTGATCAGGGTGGCGGGCGTGACATCAAACGCCGGGTTATAGACCTTCGCCGCTTCCGGCGCCCACTGCACGCTGCCAAAACTGCCGGCAACGCCCGTCACTTCACTGGCGGCGCGCTGCTCAATAGGAATCGCTGCGCCGTCCGGACAGCAGCGATCCAGCGTGGTATGCGGGGCCGCCACGTAAAACGGAATCTGATGATAATGGGCCAGCACCGCCAGGCTGTAGGTGCCGATTTTATTCGCCACATCGCCGTTGGCGGCAATGCGGTCAGCGCCTACCCATACGGCATCGACCTCTCCACGGGCCATCAGGCTGGCGGCCATGGAATCGGTAATCAGGGTGTAAGGAATCGCCAGCTCGCCCAGCTCCCAGGCGGTTAACCGGCCGCCCTGTAACAGCGGACGGGTTTCATCAACCCAGACATTCTTAATCAGCCCCTGCTGATGGGCGCGGGCAATCACGCCAAGGGCGGTGCCCACACCGGCGGTGGCGAGTCCGCCGGTATTACAGTGGGTCAGCAGCTGGCTGCCGTGTTTCACCCGCGTACAACCCGCGTCAGCAATGGCGTCACACAGCTGCTTATCTTCCTGCACCAGTCGCCAGGCTTCTTCTGCCAGCGCGGGGGCAAAGTCCGGCTGCGCCAGCGCCAGTTTCATCCGGTCCAGATTGTTCATCAGATTGACCGCGGTAGGGCGGGCGGCGCGCAGGGTCTCCAGTGCCTGCGCCAGTTCAGCGCGCGTCTGCCCCTGTTCTGCCAGCAACGCCAGCAGCAGCGAGGCGGAAAGGCCGATCAGCGGCGCACCGCGCACCCGCAGCGCATGAATATGTTCAATCAGCTGGGGCACGCTGTGCGCGGGCAGCCAGTTCTTTTGCTGCGGCAGTGCCTGCTGATCCAGAATCCAGAGCTGATTGTCACGAACCTGTAAGCTGGTGGTTTGAAGTGTCTGCATTGTGGGTGAAATCCATGTTGCGTTAATGATACCTATTGTGCCAACATGCTGAACGGATGTATAGACGTCTGAACGGCTTATTACACCCAGGTTATCCCCCTTCGATTGATGAGGAACAGGCAATGTCGCAATACCGTACCTTTACTGCTGCTGATGCTGTGGAATATGCCCGACAATTTGGCGGCGTGGACAATCCTGCCGCGCTGAGCAGCGCAGAAGAGATTGGTGATGGCAACCTCAACCTGGTGTTTAAAATTTATGACGATCAGGGCAACAGCCGGGTGGTGGTCAAGCAGGCGCTGCCCTATGTGCGCTGTGTGGGTGAGTCGTGGCCGCTGACGCTGGATCGGGCGCGGCTGGAAGCGCAGACCCTGGTCGAACACTACAAATATTGTCCGCAGCACACGGTGAAGATCACCCATTACGATGCGGAGCTGGCGGTGATGGTAATGGAAGATCTCTCCAGTCATCGCATCTGGCGCGGCGAGCTGGTGAAGGGCGCTTACTACCCGGAAGCGGCTCAGCAGTTAGGCGACTATCTGGCACAAACCCTGTTTCATACCTCCGATTTCATCCTGCATCCGCACCAGAAAAAAGCGGAAGTGGCGCGTTTTATTAATCCGGAAATGTGTGAAATCACCGAAGATCTTTTCTTTAACGATCCCTATACCGACCATGAGCGCAATAGCTATCCCGAAGCGCTTGAACCGTTGGTCGCCAGCCTGCGTAATGACGATGCACTGCGCATTGCGGTGGGCGGTCTCAAGCATCGTTTCTTTGCCCACGCTGAAGCGCTGCTGCATGGTGATATTCACAGCGGATCAATTTTCGTTGCTGATGGCAGCCTGAAAGCGATTGATGCGGAATTTGGTTATTTTGGCCCTATCGGTTTTGATGTCGGCACCGCCATTGGCAACCTGCTGATTAACTACTGCGGCGTGCCGGGTCTGCTGCCACCGCGTGAGGCCGCCGATGCACGCGAGCAGCGTCTCAGCGATGTGCACACCCTCTGGACCACCTTTGCCGCGGGCTTTCTGGCACTGGCGGCAGAGAAAACCCGTGATGAGGCGCTGGCTTATCCAGGCTATGCGGAGGCGTTTCTGCGTAAAGTATGGGCCGATACCATCGGTTACTGCGGCACCGAACTGATTCGCCGCACGGTGGGGATGTCACACGTGGCGGATATGAAGCTGATTGCCGATCCGGCGATGCGTACCGACTGCATCCGTAATGCGATTAATCTGGGACGCACGCTGATTCTGGCGGCCGATCATGTAGAAGATGTGGATGCGCTGATTGCCCGCATCCGTCAGGCGGGATAAAAAAGCCGACGTGATGTCGGCTTTCAGGTAAATCAAAGGCTGGCTGTAAGAGTGTGCCCGCGCCGGAAACAGGTGCAGATCGGAAAGTCGCTAAAGCCATCCCTGGCTCGCTCGGCCCGCGATGTCCTGACGCGGGACGCTTTCCTCTTCTGACCCTGTTCCCTGCGCCGGTGATGCAGGCTAACGCTAACCCTATGCTGCCTCACTCGCCCGCGACGCAGCCTGAGGGGCTTTCTCTGGCACCGGCACTGCCAGCGCATCCGCCTCAAACTCATCGACGTTAATCGAACGCAGACGGCTGGCCTCAGCACGCTGCAACACTTCAGCCTCTTTAGCATCAATCCAGCCCTGCTCCAGCGCGCGCTTCGCCAGCGCATCCAGCCGGGTAAAGGAAAGGTGCTGCTTCGTCTGTTTGCACAGCCTGTCATGAATCACTTCTGCCGCCATCACATCCTGCAATGCCTGTTCCAGCTGACCGGCAGGGTTGTGCTCGCTGGGCGTCAGGTACATGCCACGGCCCAGACGGCTGCGGGTAGCTGACGGCTGTTGCAGCAGTTTTGCCAGCTGATGGTCCAGACGGTCAGACGGAGCAGGGCAGTGATGACCGCCTGCAAAAATAGTCATCCGCAATGCGCCCGCGACCAGACGGTTCGGGAAATTACGCAGCAGATCGTCCATCGCGACTTCCGCCTGATGTAACGCATCCTGCACGCCCCAGTGAACCAGCGGCAGATCGGCTTCGTTGCGGCCTTCATCGTCATAACGTTTCAGCGTCGCCGAAGCGAGATAGAGCTGGCTCAGCACATCGCCCAGACGCGCCGAAATACGCTCACGACGCTTCAGGCTGCCGCCCAGCACCGCCATCGACACATCAGAGAGCAACGCCAGGTTGGCACTGATGCGGTTCAGATGCTGATAGTAACGACGGGTGCCATCGCGGGTCGGGGTGGCGCTGGTGCGTCCGGCGGTTAAGCCCAGCCACAGGCTGCGCATGGTGCTGCTGCCGACATGACCGATGTGGCTGAACAGCGCCTGATCAAACGCGTTAACATCGTTGCTGGCTGCCGCCGCCATCTCCTGCAGTACATAAGGATGGCAGCGAATCGCACCCTGTCCGAAGATAATCATGCTGCGGGTCAGAATATTAGCGCCTTCCACCGTGATGGCGATAGGCGCACCCTGATAGGCGCGGGCCAGGAAGTTGCTGTTACCCAGCATAATGCCTTTACCGCCGGCAATATCCATGGCGTCGATAATGGCGCGCTGACCGCGATGGGTGCAGTGATATTTCACAATCGCCGACAGCACTGCCGGTTTTTCACCCTGCATAATACCGGCGGTAATCAGCGTAGCCGCCGCATCCATCACGTAGGCGTTACCGGCAATGCGCGCCAGCGGCTCTTCAATCCCTTCCATCTTACCGATTGAGACGCGGAACTGACGACGGATATGGGCATAGGCGCCTGTCGCCAGCGCCACACTTTTCAGGCTGCCGGTTGAGTTCGATGGCAGCGTAATGCCGCGACCCACAGACAGACACTCCACCAGCATCCGCCAGCCCTGACCGGCCATTTGTGGGCCGCCGATAATATAGTCAATCGGCACAAAGATATTATTGCCGCGTGTCGGCCCGTTCTGGAACGGCACGTTAAGCGGGAAGTGGCGATGACCAATCTCCACGCCGGGCGTGTTGGTCGGGATCAGCGCACAGGTAATGCCAGGATTTTCGTTATCGCTGAGCAGATGATCCGGGTCGGAGAGTTTAAATGCCAGCCCCAGCACGGTGGCGATCGGCGCCAGCGTAATATAGCGCTTGTTCCAGGTCAGCCGCATGCCCAGCACCTGCTGACCCTGCCACTCGCCCATGCAGACCACGCCGGTATCGGGGATGGCTCCGGCATCTGAGCCCGCTTCCGGACTGGTCAGCGCAAAGCAGGGGATCTCATCGCCGCGTGCCAGCCGGGGTAAATAGTGATTTTTCTGCTCTTCAGTGCCGTAGTGTTGCAGCAGTTCGCCCGGACCTAATGAGTTAGGCACGCCCACGGTAATCGCCAGAATCCCGGAGACGCCCGACAGTTTTTGCAGCACGCAGGCCTGCGCATAGGCGGAGAAATCGAGTCCGCCATACTCTTTTTTGATAATCATCGCGAAGAAACGATGCTCTTTCAGATAAGCCCAGAGTTCCGGCGGCATATCGGCCAGCTCATGGGTGATCTGGAAGTCATTGGCCATGCGGCACGCTTCTTCTACCGGACCATTAAGAAAAGCCTGCTCGTCGGCAGTCAGGCGCGGCTGCGGATAGTTGTGCAGCTTCTGCCAGTCTGGTTTGCCCTGAAACAGATCGCCTTCCCACCAGGTGGTGCCCGCATCGATCGCTTCTTTTTCGGTGCGTGACATCGGCGGCATCACCTGCTGGAAGCGCTGAAACATCGGCTTTGAAAACAGGCTGCGGCGCAATGACGGCAGGTTGAACGGCAGCAGGATGATCGCCAGCGGCAACAGTAACCATGGCGTCCAGAGGTGAGCAAAAGCCATCGCAGCAGTCCACAGCAGCAGAATCGCGCTGCTGAGCCGCAACGACAGGCGGTGATAGAACAGGGCGCCAATCAGCGCCACCGTGGCAAGTATCGAGACAACCATCATAATGAACCGCTCCAAGTAGTAAGAGGTCTGACCTGTTATGTAGAGAGGTTTAGAGCAGTTGGGTTGATTTATCAATTTGTTTACATCGCAATTACAACCTGCCTCACAAAAACCGATTTCTGTCCATTTTTGCATCACCCGCTGCAGTAATAATCGCCGCCACTGCCTGGCCAGCCATGGCATGACGCTTTGCGCTGACCGGCCATTCCGTTAAACTTGCTGCGATTAACCTCTCCTAAAAAAGGACATCCCTATGTACCAGGACATTATCCGCTCTGAGCTTAATGAAGCTGCTGATACGCTGAATAAATTCCTCAGCGACGAGGCCAATATCCATGCGATCCAGCGTGCTGCGGTGCTGCTGGCTGACAGCTTTAAGGCGGGCGGCAAGGTGCTTTCCTGCGGTAACGGCGGTTCACATTGCGATGCGATGCATTTCGCTGAAGAGCTGACCGGTCGCTATCGCGAAAATCGTCCTGGCTATCCGGCGATTGCCATCTCTGATGTCAGCCATCTCTCCTGCGTCAGTAATGATTTTGGTTATGACTATGTCTTTTCACGCTATGTGGAAGCGGTAGGGCGTCCGGGCGATGTGCTGCTGGGCCTCTCAACTTCCGGTAACTCTGCCAATATCATTAAAGCGATTGAAGCTGCCCGTGCGCAGGGGATGAAAGTGATCACCCTGACCGGTAAAGATGGCGGTAAGATGGCAGGCAGTGCCGACATTGAAATCCGGGTGCCACACTTTGGTTATGCCGATCGCATCCAGGAGATCCACATTAAAGTGATCCACATCCTGATGCTGCTGATCGAAAAAGAGATGGTGAAGTAACTGCGCTGGCCTCCCGCCTGACGGGAGGCCGCTTACTCTAAGGCGGTGGCTATGTGCGAATTGCTCGGGATGAGCGCCAATGTTCCCACGGATATCTGTTTCAGCTTTACCGGTCTGGTTCAGCGTGGCGGTGGAACCGGGCCTCACAAAGATGGCTGGGGCATTACCTTCTACGAAGATAAAGGTTGTCGTACGTTTAAAGATCCGCTGCCGAGCTTTAACTCGCCGATTGCGCGTCTGGTGCAGGAGTATCCGATCAAATCGCATTCGGTGGTGGCGCACATCCGCCAGGCGAATCGCGGGCAGGTGTCGCTGGAAAATACCCACCCGTTTACCCGTGAGTTGTGGGGCCGTAACTGGACCTATGCGCACAACGGGCAGCTCAGGGGCTATCGGCAGCTGGAGACCGGCACATTCCGGCCGGTGGGCGAAACGGACAGCGAGAAGGCGTTCTGCTGGATCCTGCATCAGCTGGCGACTCGCTATCCACGTACGCCAGGCAACTGGCCGGCGGTATTCCGTTTTATCGGGGAGCTTGCCGGCACGTTGCGGCAGAAGGGTGTGTTTAACATGCTGCTGTCAGACGGCCGTTATCTGATGGCCTTTTGCTCCACCAATCTTTACTGGATCACCCGCCGCGCACCCTTTGGCCGGGCACAGTTACTGGATCAGGATGTGGAGGTCGATTTTCAGCAGCACACCACGCCGCATGACGTGGTGACGGTGATTGCTACGCAGCCACTGACGGCCAATGAAACCTGGCAGCGGATCGTGCCAGGTGAATGGGCGTTATTCTGCCTTGGAGAGCGCCAGGAATGAACGTGAAGCCGCTTCGGGACTGGCTAAAACCGGTGCCGGGCTGCTGTTCATCACATATTTACCGCTGGCGACATTAACCATCGGCGGCTGGTGATATTTAGCAAAGTAAGCGTATCCCGGCTGCAGCTGCTGCCAGAAACTGGCATAGGTGGAGTAGCGGTGACGCTGCATATTGCTGTCGGTCATGCGGAATGGATAGATGCTGATGCTGATATCCTGCTGGCCGTTACGCAGTGCGGCATTCACATAGGTAAAAATCTCATCCATATAGGCGTTAGTCATGGCATAGCAGCCAATCGACTTACAGTCGCCATGAATCATCAGGTAATTGCCGCTGTAGCCCTGATTACGATCGTACTGATTCGGAAAGCCGATGTTGATCGCGCGATAAAACCGGCTATCCGGCTTCAGCTGATTCAGCTTCACGTTGTAAAAACCTTCCGGGCTTTTGAAATCGCCTTCACGGCGTTTCGGGCCGAGGCCGCCAGAAAAGTTACAGATGCGGTAGGTGTTCAGCAGGCGGTATTCGTTACCGATTTTGCCGTAGAGTTCGAGCGTGCGTTCTTCCTTGAAGATCTGGATATAGACCGGGGTGCCGAGTAATTGCTTCTTTAATTCTTTGCTGACCGGTGCCGTTGAGACGGGTTCGGGTGTCATTGCCATGCTGAGGGCTGGCAGTAAAATCATCGCAAACAGGAGTGCGATTTTGCCCATGCTGTGTGTACCTTGAGGTGAAGAGAACATGACGCAAAATGTGCGTCTCTGTTTGCATTATCGGAACTGTCCGCTACCGCAGCGCAACATTAAACATTGTCTGTTTTTTTAGCAAGACGGCGTCAGCCAAATTCGCGATTTACTGAAGGATATTCGGCCAGAAATTTGTAAACTTTAATCGTCAGCGCGACAAATATTGCAGTTACCCCTGCCAACTGTATACTTATCCAGTGCCGGAGGGGGTATGCGTAAAATCATTCATGTCGATATGGACTGCTTCTATGCCGCGGTGGAGATGCGTGATAATCCCCAGCTGCGCGACATCCCGATCGCCATTGGTGGCAGCCGCGAACGTCGCGGCGTGATCAGCACCGCCAACTATCCGGCGCGCAAATTTGGCGTGCGCAGCGCGATGCCAACCGGCATGGCCCTCAAGTTATGCCCGCATCTGCGTCTGCTGCCAGGACGCTTTGACGCCTATAAAGAAGCCTCCGCGCAGATCCGCGACATCTTTACCCGCTATACGCCGCTGATTGAACCGCTCTCCCTCGATGAAGCTTACCTGGATGTCACCGACAGCCCCCACTGTCACGGCTCTGCCACGCTGATGGCGCAGGCGATCCGTGCCACCATCTACCGTGAAACCGGGCTTACCGCCTCAGCGGGCATCGCCCCGATTAAATTTCTGGCGAAGATCGCCTCTGACCTCAATAAGCCGGACGGCCAGTTCGTGATTACCCCGCCGGAGATGTCCGGTTTTCTGCTGACCCTGCCGCTGGCGAAGATCCCTGGCGTCGGCAAGGTCTCGGCCAAAAAGCTGGAAGAGATGGGGCTGGTAACCTGTGGCGACGTGCAGAAGGCGGACTTAGCGCTGCTGTTAAAGCGCTTTGGTAAGTTTGGCCGGGTGCTGTGGGAGCGCAGCAATGGCATTGATGACCGCAGCGTGATCGTTGAGCGCGAGCGTAAATCGCTGGGGGTTGAACGGACGCTGGCGGAAGATATCAGCGACTGGGATGCCTGCCTGGAAATTATCGATTTTCTCTACGCCGAACTGGAACGCCGGCTGACGCAGATCCGACCTGACAAGCAGGTGGCGCGACAGGGCGTCAAACTGAAGTTCAGTGATTTTCAGCAGACGACCCAGGAGCATATCTGGCCGGTGCTGAATAAAGAGGACATGATTGCCATCGCCCGTAAAACCTGGGATGAGCGTCGTGCCGGGCGCGGCGTGCGGCTGGTGGGATTACATGTGACGATGGTGGATCCCCAGCTGGAGCGTCAGCTGCTGCTGGGTCTGTAACCGTAACCGTAACCGTCAGCCTCACCGACCGGCAAGGCTGACATCCGATTACTCCTTATATTTCGCCGCCAGGGTCGCAAACCACGGGGCAACGAAATCCTCATTGCTGCCCCAGCCCGGAATGATCTTGTTCAGTGACGCGACGTTCACCGCGCCAGGCTGGCTGTTAAGCTGCTGCTGAGAGATCGATGCCGCTTTAAACTGATAAGTCGCTGGCGTCTCTTCACCGGCAATTTTCTTCGCCACCAGACGCATATTCACCGCGCCAATAGTTTTAGGATCCACCGCTACCGTCTGCACCCACGGGCTGTTTTTCTCGCGCATCAGCTGCAAATCCTGGTTCGAAACATCAATGCTGTAGAGTTTGATCTCGGTACGGCCATTCTCCTGCAGCGCTTTGTAAGCGCCCTGGCTGAAGGCGTCCCAGGCGCCCCAGATGGCGTCGATTTTGCCTTTCGGGTATTTCGCCAGAATCGCGCCAATTTTATTGGCGGTGTCGCCCTGAACGTCAGTTGAAACCGCACCAATCGACTCAAGCTGATGAATGCCCGGATTCTCTTTCAGCAGTTTTTCATACACCACCTGACGGCGTTCCATCGGCGGGAAACCGGCAACCCATAGCTTGACGATGTTCGCCTTGCCGTTGAAATCATGGATGAGCTGGCCCAGCGACAACTGCGCCAGTGAAGCGTCATCCTGCGCGGTGACGGTGACGCCCGGGATCGGGCTATCCACCGGCGTATCAAACACCGACAGCTTAATGCCTGCATCGGCAATGCGCTTCACCAGTCCGCTGGCGTAGGGCGCTTTACCGTGCGACAGCACGATGCCGTCATATTTCTGGCTGATCGCCTGATTCACGAAATCCTGGAAGCGCGCATCGTCGCCGTTGCTGAGAAAGGTGCTGACCTTGAAGCCAAGCTGGCGACCCTGCTGAATGGCACCGGCAACAAACTGGGTGGTGTTGTCATCGGAGCCGAGATTGCGGATCACCGCAATACGGATCGGGCCATCATGACTGGCGATAGCCGCAGGCACCGGCGTGACGGTATCCGCGAAGGCGGCGCTGGCGTTCAGCAGGCTCAGGGCCAGCAGCGAGAGTGTTATTTTTTGCATTGTTATCAACTCCGGTAAACGCGCCTCAGCGGCGCTGGATATAGGTGATCGCCAGTGCTAAAGCCAGCACCAGCCCTTTAATAATGTCCATGGCGTAGTAGGGAACAGAGAGCATCACCAGACCGTTCTGCAGCACGCCGAGGATCACCGCACCGACCAGCGTGCCCAGCGCATTCGGCTTGCCGGAGCCCGCCAGTGAGAAGCCAATCCACGCCGCCGCGACCGCGTCCATCAGGTAGCCGCTACCGGCGTTCACCTGCGAGGAGCCGATACGCGAGGCGAGCAGAATGCCGCCCAGACCGGCCAGCAGTGAGGCGATCACATAAGCCAGCACCCGATAGCGGGTGGTGCGGATGCCGGAGAGGCGCGCCGCTTCCGGATTGCCGCCCAGCGCATACATCCGGCGACCATGTTTAGTCAGTGAGAGCGCCAGCTGCGCGGCGACGGTGACGACCAGCATGATGATGACGATGGTGGGCACCTGGCCGAGCAGGCCAAACGCCGCCGGAATGGTGCCTTCCGCCATATCACCGCTCGGCAGCACCATGTTCTCGGTGATCGATCCGCCAAAGCTGTAGGTCATCGCCACCCCCTGAATCACAAACAGTGTCGCCAGCGTTGCCAGCATGTCGGGGATGCGCAGGATCACAATCAGAAAGGCGTTAAACAGCCCGACCAGGGTGCAGAGCGCCAGGGTGAGCAGGATGGCGGTGGTAGTGCCGAAGCCGTACCAGACAAACAGTGAAATCACCAGCGCATTGGCCAGCGAGGCGGTCGATCCGACCGACAGATCAAAGCCGCCAACGGTCAGCGAGATCGAGACGCCGATCGCAATCACCGTGACAATGGCAATTGAGCGCAGAATATTGATGATGTTGTTGGGTTCAAGGAAGCTGTCGGAGGCGAGACCAAAGGCGGCGATCAGGATCACCACCGTGAGCAACATGCCCCATTTATAGAGAAAGTCGAACAACTGGTGACGCCACGGCGAGGCTGTCAGATTCAGGCTGGTTTCTTTGCTGCTCACGCAGGGGTTCCTCCGGTGGAATAGAGCAAAAGCGTCTCTTCGGTGACGTCGCATGCAGCCAGTTCGGCCACAATGCGTCCATCCCAGAGCACGCAAATCCGGTCGCATAAACCGACCAGTTCAGAAAACTCTCCCGACGCGTAAATGATGCCTTTCCCCTCGCGCGCCAGGTTATCGATCAGGGTGAAGAGTTCGGTTTTGGCTTTGATATCGACGCCTTTCGTCGGCTCATCGAAAATCAGCACGTCGGCGTTGTTGCGCAGCCATTTGCCTATCGCCACTTTCTGCTGATTGCCGCCGGAGAGACGGCGCAGCGTCTGTGCCGGACCGGTGGTGCGCACCTGCAATTGCTGGATAACCTGCTCCGCCCAGCGCCATGCCTGGCGATGGCCAAACAGGCTCCAGCGCGAAAAGCTGTCGTCTGCGCTGACGCTGAGGTTCATTGCCACCGACTCATCAATAAAGATCCCCTCTTTGCGCCGCTCCTCCGGCACCAGCGCCATGCGGCGACTGACGGAGTCATGCGGCGAACGGGGCTGCCACGGCTGGCCATGCAGTTCACCGCTACTGACGCGGCTTTTGCTGGCACCAAACAGCGCCTTACAGAGTTCGGTTTTACCGGCACCGGCCAGGCCTGCAATGCCCAGAATTTCCCCTTTGTGCAATCGTAGCGAGATATCCTGCAGCAGTTGCTCATCATGAAGACCGTCAATCGCCAGCAGCAGCGGCTGAGTCTGCTGCGCACGACGGGCCGGGAAGATATCGGTGAGCTGATGCCCCAGCATCTTCTCCACGATCTGCTCACCGCTCAGTGCCGCCATCGGGCCGGTTTCGATCAACCGGCCATCACGCAGCACCGTCAGCTGGTCACAGATTGCTTTCAGTTCATGGATGCGGTGAGAGATAAACACCACGCCGATGCCGCTGGCCTGCAGGCGACGCACCACAGCAAACAGCCGCTCACTTTCATGCTGATCCAGCGGGGCGGTGGGTTCATCCAGAATCAGAAAGCGGCAGTGGTGTGACAGCGCGCGCGCCAGCAGAATTTGCTGCTTTTCAGCCAGGGTACAGCGCTCCACCAGCCGGTTGACGTCCAGCGCCACGTCGAGCTGAGCCAGCAGCGCCCGCGCCTGACGCCGAACCTCGCCCCAGCGATAGCGGTGGCCAGGCTCTGCCAGCCGATCCAGCAGAATGTTTTCTGCGACGCTGAGCTGCGGCACCAGCGCCACGTCCACTTCCTGCTGAACCAGATGAATACCCAGCCGTTTCGCATCACGCGGCGTACGGATGGAGACCGGCTCACCATCCAGCAGGATCTCGCCGCTGTAGTGGCTGTGCGCACCGGAAAGGATCGCCATCAGCGTTGACTTGCCCGCGCCGTTAGCGCCGGTCAGTGCATGTACTGAATGGCCGTCACTGCGGAAATCCACCGACGATAGCGCGGCAAACCCGCCAAAAGCGATGGAGATGTTACGCATCTCAAGGCAGTTTAACCCTGGCATGTCATTACTCTCCTGAAGAATCACTGGCCGCATTTTTTCCTGAACCTTCAGGCGCGGCAACAGCCGAAAGCGCATAAGCTAGCACGAAATCTTATTAGCCATCCAGACATCTGGACATAATGGCGGCTACAACCAGCGAAGCGCGGGAAAGCGGCGGAATAGCGGGGTAAAGGGCGGAAAAGGCAGCGAATTATGCTGGGGGAAAGTCACAGGCATAAAAAAACCAGGCCGGAGCCTGGTTTACTTTTTTTGTGACAGAATTACTTTTCTGGCACCACATTCAGCAGGGTGGTCAGCAGTTTCCAGTAAAGGCCAACGCTTTCGATGTGAACCTGCTCATCCGGCGAGTGCGGCCCGGTGATGGTCGGCCCAATCGATACCATATCCATCTCCGGATACGGTTTTTTGAACAGACCACACTCCAGACCGGCGTGGATCACCTGAATGTTCGGGGTCTTATCAAACAGCGCGATATAGGTCTGACGGGTCAGCGCCATAATGGCGGAGTCCGCATCAGGCTGCCAGCCTGGGTAGCCGCCTTTCGCTTTGGTCTGTGCACCGGCCAGCTGGCCCAGTGAGGTCAGCATCTGCACCACATAATCGCGGCCGGTATCGATCAGCGAACGGATCAGGCAGTTGATCTCTGCATGATCGGCTTCCATGGTCACCACACCAATATTCAGTGAGGTTTCTACTACGCCTTTCGCCACGTCGGAGTTGCGGATCACGCCGTTTGGCATACTGTTGAGCAGGTTCAGGAAGCGATCGCGGCTGTCAGCGTTCAGAGCATTACCCTGATGCGCCAGCGGCTCAGTGACCAGTGCGATGTTCGGCTCTTTGATGCCGTGCTCATTTTTGATGGCGCTCAGGAAGTGCGCCGCCGCTGATTTCAGCGCATCCGCTTTGTGGCTCTCGACCGCCACGGTAGCGAAGGCTTCACGCGGGATCGCGTTGCGCAGCGTACCGCCGCTGAAGGCCAGCAGACGCAGATCCAGTTCAGCAGCGTGTGCCGCCAGGAAGCGCGCCAGTAGTTTGTTGGCATTGCCGAGGCCCATATGAATATCGGCACCGGAGTGACCGCCACGCAGGCCTTTCAGCGTCAGCTTCAGGGTCTGGAATTCAGCAGGCACCGCTTCACGGGTCAGTGGCAGGGTGGTGACGAAGTCGATACCGCCCGCGCAGCCCATGTAGATCTCACCTTCTTCTTCGGAGTCGGTGTTGATCAGGATTTCTGCCTGCAGCCAGTTGGGTTGCAGACCGAATGCGCCATCCATACCGGTCTCTTCAGTCATGGTCAGCAGCACTTCCAGCGGGCCATGCGTCAGGCTGTTGTCAGCCAGTACTGCCAGCGCAGAAGCCATACCGATGCCGTTGTCCGCGCCCAGCGTGGTGCCGCGCGCTTTCACCCACTCACCGTCAACCCAGGGCTGAATCGGATCTTTGGTGAAGTCATGAACGGTGTCATTATTTTTCTGCGGCACCATATCCAGATGCGCCTGCAGCGCAACCGGGGTACGGTTTTCCATGCCTGCGGTGGCGGGCTTACGAATCAGGATGTTGCCGACCTGATCGCGCTCACACCAGAAGCCTTGCTCTTTGGCCCAGCCGACGATGTAACTCGCCAGCGCTTCTTCGTGAAAAGAGGGATGGGGAATAGAGCAGATCTTAGCGAAAATATCCCACAGCGGCTGTGGAGAGAGTTGAGACAATTCAGACACGACAGGTCTCCTGTGTCAGTGTACCGGCGAGGCCGGACATCGCGAGTTTCCAGTGAAAAATCGCCGTCAGAGAATCTGACGAGCCAGGCCCGAGAATATCACTGTTTTCTACCGGGTGCGCTCTCAGACGCGCTAAAAAGCCGCAACCAGTGCGCGGGTGCTGGTTTTTAGTGCGTCAACTCCTTATAATCTCGCGCAACCTTTTCCCCGTTGCACATTTTTACGCCACCTCGGTTGGCTGGGATTTCTATTCTATGAGCGAAAAATACGTCGTTACCTGGGACATGCTTCAGATTCATGCCCGTAAACTGGCCCAGCGCCTGCTTCCTGTTGAACAGTGGAAAGGCATTATCGCGGTGAGCCGCGGCGGTCTGGTACCGGCTTCGCTGCTGGCACGTGAACTGGGTATCCGCTACGTCGATACCGTCTGCATCTCCAGCTATGACCACGATCATCAGCGCGAAATGAAAGTTCTGAAGCGCGCAGAAGGCGACGGCGAAGGCTTTATCGTGATCGATGACCTGGTGGATACCGGCGGCACCGCCCAGGCGATTCGCGAGATGTACCCGAAAGCGCGTTTCTGCACCATTTTCGCTAAACCGGCCGGTCGCTCACTGGTTGATGATTATATTGTCGATATTCCGCAGGATACCTGGATCGAGCAGCCGTGGGATATGGGCGTGGTCTACATCCCGCCGATTGTTAAAAGCTGATTGATATGCATCAGACAACGCCCGGTTTTCCGGGCGTTGTGCTTTCTGTGCCTCGCACCCCGAATTGCCGTACAGTACACTTAGCCATCGCCGTTTCTGTTGCAGGAGAAGTGAGTATGTCGAGCAAAAATCTCAGCGAGGAGTTGTTCAAACCGCGCTTTAAACATCCTGAAACCTCAACCCTGGTTCGCCGCCACCATCATGCTACTTCGGATGTCCACTCAGCCCTGGATGGTGACAGCCAGCGTGGCTGGTATCGTATGCTGAATAAGCTGATGTGGACATGGCGTGGCCTGACGCCGCAGGAGATCAGCGAAGTGCTGGCTCGGATTGCCATCAGCAATGTTGAACATACTGATGAGACGCTGCTCGACACTGTAATCGGTTTTCGCGGCGGCAACTGGCATTTCGAATGGTGTAAACAGGCGGGTATCTGGCAGCAGAAAGCGCTGGAGGCCACCGACGACAGCGAGGCGGGCGACTACTGGTTACACGCGGCGCATCTCTACAGCGTTGCGGCCTATCCCTATATAAAAGGGGATGAGCTGGCCGACCAGGCGCAGACGCTGGCGAACCGCGCCTATGAAGAGGCGACTCAACGCCTGCCGGGCGAGCTGAAACCGCTGACGTTCGCCATTCAGGGTGGCAGCCCGGTTAACGGCTTTCTGCACATGCCGCCTGACGTTGAAGCGCCTTATCCCACCGTGCTGTTCTGTGGCGCGCTCGACTCATTACAGAGCGATCACTATCGCCTGTTCCATGATTACCTTGCACCGCGCGGCATCGCCATGCTGACCATTGATGTGCCGTCGGTAGGCAACTCGGTGAAATGGACGCTAAATCAGGACACCAGCTTTCTGCATCAGCAGGTGCTGCGCGATCTGAAAAACGTGCCCTGGATCGACCATACCCGCGTGGCGGCGTTTGGTTATCGCTTTGGCGCTAACGTGGCCGTACGACTGGCCTATCTGGAATCGCAGCGGCTGCGTGGGGTCGCCTGTCTTGGCCCGATTGTGCATGCGCTGCTGACGCAGACAGCGTTGCAGGATGAGATCCCGGATATGTATATGGATATGCTGGCGAGCCGGCTGGGCATGGCAACTGCCTCTGACAGTGCGCTGCGTACCGAACTCAATCGATATTCGCTGAAAACTCAGGGATTGCTGGGCCGCCGGACGCCGACACCCATGCTGTCGGGCTACTGGCAAAACGATCTTTTCAGCCCGGAAGAGGAGAGCAAGCTGATCGCTAACTCTTCGTCAGATGGCAAAGCGTTGCTGATTCCGGTGAAGCCGATGATGGCCAGTTTCGACAAGGCGCTGAATGAAATTTGCGACTGGCTGGAGAAGCGTTTAAAAAGGTAACTGGCAAAATTTACAGTATTTGCTACAACTAGTAGCGGAATTCTTCCGGGCTGCCGTTAAGCGAAACATGACATCACCTGGCCGTCCGGAAAATCAAGGCTGTATAGCGGTCAAAATCTATGGAGATTCAGCATGACGTTACCAAGTGGTCATCCCCGCAGTCGCCTGCTTAAGCGCTTTACGGAGCTTGGGCCTTATATTCGCGATGGGAAATGTGGCGAAACCCGGTTCTTTTTCGACTGCCTGGCTGCCTGCGTTAATGTGAAACCGGCACCGGAACTGCGTGAGTTCTGGGGCTGGTGGATGGAGCTGGAAGCGCAGGCTGACCACTTTACCTATGTCTACCATATCGGTCTGTTCGATAAAGAGGGTGACTGGTCGGTGGCAACCATCAAAGGCAAAGAGAATACGGCGCGCGTGGAAGAGACCTTACGGAATTTCCATACCCGTCTGAAAGCGATGCTGAAAGAGTTCGAGCTGGATCTGATTCCGGCCAGCGATTTCGATGAGAAACCGGTGAAGCTGAGCGCCTGATTGGGTGTTTAGAGATTAAAGGGTGAGTTAAAACGCTTGCCCACAAACTGCTGACAAATCTCAAGTAGGGTGAATCTGGCAGCAACGAATAAGCTCAACGCGCAGGGAACACGGGCAGAAGAGGAAAGCGTCCCGCGCCAGGGACGGCGCGGGCCGAGCCTGTCAGGGATGACGTCTTTTGCGTCTTTCCGATCTGACCGTGTTCCCTGCGCAGCTCGATCTCATAGCAGAGCGGGCCAGATGCTGTTAACAAGCAAAGGGCGCGTTGAAAAACGCGCCCTTTTTCATGCTCATACATTCTGTAGCTTATGCTGTCCGGCATTAGCCTGAAATCAGAACTGGTAAGTCACACCCATCGCGACCACGTCATCGTTGTTAATCGACAGCGCGTTGTCATCATCCAGCTGGTTGATTTTGTAATCAACGAAGGCGGACATATTTTTGTTGAAGTAGTAGGTCGCGCCCACGTCGATATATTTCACCAGATCCGCATCGCCGATACCGTTTTCGATATCTTTGCCTTTGGTCTGTACATAGCCAATAGAAGGACGCAGGCCGAAATCAAACTGATACTGCGCCACCAGTTCGATGTTCTGCGCTTTGTTGGCTGCGCCCGCGACGGTAGCACCGGTGTTACGGTTGGTGCCGCTGATTGGTGTCATGTTGCGGGTATCGGTATAGATCGCCGCCAGGTAGACGCTGTTGGCATCATACTTCACGCCTGCGCCCCAGGAATCCGCACGGTCACCGCCGCCATAGGCACGTGCCTGCTGCTGGTTGGTACGGTCAGAAGAGGTGATGGCACTCATCAGGCTCACACCGGAATCACCCAGGGCATAGCCCAGTGAGGCACCGTAGCCGTCGCCATTCTGACGGTTAATGTCGGTGCGGGTGTTGGCGCTGGTGGCGTCGTTTTTACCCTGATACTGCAACGCAAACTTCAGCCCATCGACCAGACCAAAGAAGTTGTTGTTACGGTAAGTCGCCACACCGGTAGCGCGCTGAGTCATAAAGTTATCGGAACGGGCTGTACCGTCACCGCCGAATTCCGGGAACACGTCGGTCCAGGCCTCAACGTCATACAGCACACCGTAGTTACGACCATAATCGACCGAACCATACTGCGAGAATTTCAGACCGGCAAAACCAAGGCGGGTTTTGTTGTTGTTGTTAGCGTCACTGCCTTCAGAGTTATTGAGCTTATACTCATATTCCCACTGACCATAACCGGTCATCAGGTCGTTAATCTGTGTCTGACCCTTAAAGCCGATACGGGTATAGGACTTGTCTCCATCCTGGCTGGCATTATCGCTGATGTAGTGCTCAGCTTTAACTTTGCCGTATAAGTCCAGTTTGTTGCCATCTTTGTTATAGATTTCGGCAGCCTGCGCGGCGGATGCCAGCGTCAGCGTGGAGAGGATCATGGCCAGTGTGCTTTTCTTCATTTGCTATCAATCCCAATGTGAACGCCGTAAAAAAATGAAAGTTTTTGTAAAGCACGGACTTTTTACCCGTCGGCGATGAAGTTTTTATGACACTTTTCATGATTTCTTGTTAACCCTGAACTTTTGGTCTACCTCCTTGTCCGCGTAAATTCGTGCTTTTCCCCCGCTGGCTGTTGGCTTCCTTATCGACTCCTGTTAAAACGTCCTTTCGTAAAAATTTTTCACTACGGCAGGAAATATGAGTGGCAGTCAGACCTTAGTGGTCAAATTGGGTACCAGCGTTCTCACCGGCGGCTCCCGCCGGCTGAATCGGGCGCACATGGTGGAACTGGTTCGTCAGTGTGCGCAGCAGCACGCGGCGGGCCACCGCATTGTGATTGTGACCTCTGGCGCGATGGCCGCCGGACGCGAACATCTGGGTTACCCCGAACTGCCACCCACCATCGCCTCAAAGCAGCTGCTGGCTGCGGTGGGGCAGAGCCGTCTGATTCAGCTGTGGGAACAGTTGTTCTCAATCTACGGTATCCATATTGGTCAGATGTTGCTGACCCGTGCCGACATGGAAGATCGCGAGCGCTTCCTGAATGCCCGCGACACGCTGCGCGCGCTGCTGGATAACCACATAGTGCCGGTGATCAATGAGAACGATGCCGTTGCCACCGCTGAAATCAAAGTGGGCGATAATGACAATCTCTCAGCGCTGGCGGCGATGCTCGGCGGTGCCGACAAGCTGCTGCTGCTGACCGACCAGCAGGGACTGTTCACCGCCGATCCGCGTAACAATCCTGAGGCTGAGCTGATTAGTGATGTCCATGTGATTGATGATGCGTTGCGTGCCCTGGCGGGCGACAGCGTATCGGGTCTTGGCACTGGCGGCATGTCGACCAAGCTTCAGGCGGCGGATGTCGCCTGCCGCGCCGGTATCGATGTGATCATCGCCTCAGGCAGCCGCAGCGGCGTAATCAGCGATGTTATTGACGGCAAGCCGGTCGGTACGCGCTTTCATGCGCAGCAATCGCCGCTGGAAAATCGTAAACGCTGGATTTTCGGTGCGCCTCCGGCAGGTGAACTCACCGTCGATGATGGTGCGCTGGCAGCAATTATTGAACGCGGCAGTTCGCTGCTACCGAAAGGGATCCGTGCTATCCAGGGGAATTTCTCACGTGGGGAAGTGATCCGTATCCGCAGTTTGCAGGGCAGGGATATCGCGCATGGTGTTTCACGCTACAACAGCGACGCGATGCGGATGATTGCCGGTCATCACAGCCAGCAGATCAGCGAAATCCTGGGCTATGAATATGGCCCGGTGGCGGTTCACCGCGACGACATGATCGTCAGTTAAGGAGCGGACAATGCTAGAAGAGATGGGAAAAGCGGCGCGCGCCGCAGCTTACACCGTGGCCGATCTGTCGACTGCAGAGAAAAATCAGGTTCTGATGACTATTGCCGACCGTCTGGAGGCGGAAAGCGCAGACATTCTGGCGGCCAATGAGCTGGATTTAGCCGATGCGCGTCAGAACGGCATGAGCGCCGCGCTGCTGGACCGGCTGACACTCAATCCGCAACGCCTCGGCAGCATCGCCAGCGATGTGCGCCAGGTCTGCCAGCTGGCCGATCCGGTTGGACAGCTAATTGACGGCGGTCAGCTCGACAGCGGGCTGCGCATTGAGCGTCGTCGCGTGCCGCTGGGCGTGGTGGCCGTAATCTACGAGGCGCGTCCCAATGTCACGGTGGACGTCGCCACTCTGTGCCTGAAAACCGGCAACGCCGCCATTCTGCGCGGCGGTAAAGAGACCTGGCGCACCAATGCGGCCACCGTCCGGGTGATCCAGAACGCGCTCAAACAGCACGGTCTGCCTGCGGCGATCGTTCAGGCGATCGAAAATCCGGATCGCGAGCTGGTGAATCAGCTACTGAAGCTGGATCGCTACGTCGATATGCTGATCCCGCGTGGCGGAGCCGGGCTGCACAAGCTTTGCCGGGAAAACTCGACTATTCCGGTGATCACCGGCGGCATCGGCGTCTGTCACATCTACATTGATGAGACGATGGAGATCGAACCTGCACTTGATCTGATCGTCAACGCCAAGAAACAGCGCCCCAGCGCCTGTAACTCACTGGAGACGCTGCTGGTGGATCAGGCGATTGCCGATCGTTTCCTGCCCGCCTTCAGCGCGCGTATGGCACAGGAAGCGATCGCGTTGCATGCTGACAGCAACGTGCTGGCGCAGCTGCAGCAAGGCCCGGCATCGGTCACGCAGGTGAATCCACAGCAGTACAATGATGAGTGGCTGTCGCTGGATCTTAACGTCAAATTAGTGGCGGATATGGATGAGGCGATCGATCACATCCGTACGCACGGCACGCAGCACTCGGATGCCATCCTGACCCGTAATACCCGCAACGCCGCGCGTTTTGTCCGTCAGGTCGACTCCTCAGCGGTCTATGTCAACGCAAGCACCCGCTTCACCGATGGCGGACAGTTTGGCCTGGGTGCCGAAGTGGCGGTCAGTACACAGAAACTGCATGCCCGTGGTCCGATGGGATTAGAGGCGCTGACGACCTATAAATGGATAGCATGGGGCGACGATACGCTCCGGCCATAACTGCCATAATTTTTAACAAAGCGGGAGTCTTTCAGAGACTCCCGTTTTTTTTAGCTCCATTTTCCGGTCCAGTGAAAGATAGAGTTTTCTGCGCATCAGCTTAATTTCCGTTCCGGTCTCGTCACTACTGGCCATTATTCTGGCTGATATTCACGCAATTTTTTACGGAACATTCCTGAAAGCCGGGGCTGTACGCGGCCTGAGGCAATATTTTTTGTCCAGCCGCGGGCTGAAGCGGATAATGATTATCAGGAATGCTTGATAAAGCGGTTAGGTAGTAAACGAGCGGTAATATAAAATGAACTGGTAGCAATAATGAAAATAACATCCAGTATCTCTTCTATGGCTGATTATTAACTAATGGTTAAAAAAGAAAGTACAAGACAAGCTTTCACCGCCAGGCTGATAGCGGCCTGTGAGAGTGCCGGCATTGCCGGACATGGACGAAACAAACAGGTTGCCAGGGCTCTGCAGCAGCAAGGCTGTAAGATTTCAACGCCGGGAGTGTGGAAGTGGTTTAACGCGCAGTCAGTGCCGGATGGCGGCAATTTACTGGCTCTCAGTCAGCTGCTGGGCGTCAGGGTTGAGTGGCTGCAATACGGTATGGAACAACCTGCTGAACCGGTGACGCTAAGTGCGCTCACCGGTCAGAAGAATGTGTTTCGGATTGATAGCCTCGACATTGGTCAGCGAAGTGCTGCAGGCCTGCCCGCGCGTGATGAGTTTGTCGAGACTATCCAGGCGATCGAATATGGTCTGGATGAGGCGCGGGTGCTGTTCAACGGGCGCCCGGCGGAAAACATCCGGTTAATCGCTATCAACAGTGACTCCATGGCTGACACCTTTGCGCCGCGCGATCAGCTGTTTGTGGATATCAGCGTGCGGATGTTCGACGGCGACGGCATCTATATTTTCACCCTCGATGAGCAGCTCTATCTCAAGCGCCTGCAGCTGCAGCATAAGAAAATCGCTGTAATATCAGATAATAAGCGTTATGAAACCTGGTATCTCAATCATGATGACGTCACCAGCCTGAAGGTACTGGCCAAAGTGATCATGAGCCAGGCGCGACATTATCAAATCCTCGGTTAAGGCCACTTCTGCCGGTTTTTTCAGGAAGGCTGAAAAAAAAATAATCGGCATAAATTCATAAATTTAACCAGCGGTAAATAAAAAATTAACCAACAGTGTTTGATAAAGCATAAGAACCTGTTAATAATTTGGATATGGATGAACGAAGCAGTTCTTTCAGGGACGAGCCGCTCTTAAACAATTGAGGCGCTGCACAAGCGCGAATCATACCACCACAAAGTTAGTGAACTTTGGGATGGGGTGGATGCGCAAAATGCAGCGTCGTCAGATGCCGTTTATTTCCCCTCGCTTACTTTCCACCTGACTGCTGATGCAGCCGGGCGGCAAGCGTGCGACCGTGATACGCGACATTCGGGCCCGTTCGGTTCGCCGAAAGCTCGCGCCTGCCACCCCATCGCCAAAGACTCATTCACAGGAGGAGTTATGGCGATAATTCACTATGGCAAAAGCGTTTTTATAGGCAACGCACGTACTCGTCGCCACCGGCGGCGCCAACCTCTCAGCAGCCTGACACAGAGCATCGACGAGGCCCTGAACTTCCCAACTGAAACACCCACCCTGAGACGTGCAGAGCAAATCTGCCAGCGTCAGGTCGCCCCGCGCGTTGACCGCGCAATTACTGCACCCCGCGTCACCAGTCAGGAAACACCCAGTTTCGACAATTGCTGTCTTCCGCACGTTCATCTCTACGCCGTGAGCTGAAACGCGCAGAAAACGCATTTTTCCGTTCCGGCTAACTCTTCGCTTTCTCCAGTTCTCACTGGGCGCAATTTGCTGAATTACTGTTCAGTTTTGCTGCAGGGTCAGTAAGGCCTTCTGCTGCGCCGTGCTGAGTAATGATCAGCGAGCGTTATGTATTTCTTTTCACAAGGCTGAGTTGCTTTAACCCGTCATTGAGGAGTCGTTATGAGCCAGATAATCGCAGTACTGAATTTTGAAGAGGGGTATGTCGACACGCCCTATCTCGACACGCTGGGCTTTCCCACGGTGGCCGGCGGCATTCGCATTGGACCCAAGGGGGCGTCTCTGAGTAATTACGCTTTCCGCGTGCCACGGCGCGTCGGTGATGTCTGGAAGCAGTGCATTCTTGAAAACAAAATTCAGGAGATGCAGGGCAGGGAGCTGCTGCGTAATGCGCTGGCGAAGTGCAACGACGCCCGCACCGACGTGCTGCTGAGCATGGCTTATCAGCTGGGCGTCGAGGGCGTCCTGCAGTTCAAAAATATGCTCAGCGCGATCGTGGCTGAACAGTTTAATGATGCGGCTGACGCGATGATGAACAGCCTCTGGGCCCGTCAGACGCCGGGCCGCGCCAGACGTCACGCGGAGATGATGCGCAGCGGAACCTATGCGGTTTACAGGGGGTTGCTATGAGATGGCTCATGTTTCTCACCGCCGTGCTGACGGCAATCATCATTCTGCTGCTGCTGCAGCGCTTTACCACCCTCCAGTTTGTCTCTCATGCCCGTCTGCTTTTCAAAACCTGGTCTGTCTGGCTTGCGTCGCTGGGTTCCATGCTCAGCGCCTGGGCGCAGTCGTTTCCTTCTGCCGCGGTTGATGCCTGGAGTGCACTGCCCGAAGACGTTAAAGCGATTCTGCCGCACAACTACCTCGGGCTGGTGGGCGCCTTCATGGTGGCGATGGGGGTGATTGCACAATTTGTTCGTCAGAAAAACCTGCTCAATGCGAAGGAGCAGTCTGAAGGAGCGAAGCCATGACTCTGATTACCACCTTACTGGGCGGCAGCTGGCACTGGATCGCCGCGCTGGCTGCGGTCATCGCGGCGCTGGGCGCCAGTTATTTCGGCGGCAAGAAAATCGGCAAAGTGCAGCAAAAAGCGCGTTCTGACGTCGATAACGCGCAACAGGAGGCGTCCCGCGTCACCGCGGTGGCGCAACAGCAACAACATAACCGCGAGGAGGCTAACCGTGTGGCGACTGACAACCATAGCCTTGATGACGCTGCTGCTCGCGACAAGCTGCAGCAGTCGAAATACCACAAACCCTGAGCCGGTGGCGATCACCGACTCTGCCTGCGTACTTTTTTCCCCTCTTTATACCTACGGCGATGACGCGCAAAAAATGGACGTTCGTACGGTGCGCGCCATCAACACCCACAACGACATGTGGGACTCCCTTTGCGGCCATCCGGCTGCGGCTAAGTAGTGCGCTGATTTCAGCGCGATATCTCTATGATCCTGAGGAGGATTCTATGATCGAAGTTAACTCTTTTGCTGAACTGCGTACCACTGTTCCACCAAAATCAGGTGAAGTCGCGAGCCTTAAACGCTATTACGATAAGGATTCCAGCTTCCGTGGTGGCGCAGACTTTGTTGGTTTCCTCAGCACCACTCCGCTGAAAGATGATGGCGGTACGGTGGCGGTGGGTAACGGTTTCTACTGGAAGCGCACCATCAACGATCCCGCCGAAGTGAACATTCTGCACTTTGGCGCGAAAGGGGATGGCGTGACCGATGACACCGAAGCCTTTAAGCGGATGCTGGCATGGACACAGTCTTACAACGCCTATGCGAAAGCGATTCCGGTGCGTTTTCCGGGGGGCCGCTTCCTGATTTCACCCATCGATATCAGCGATACGGAGTTGTCGTTTTTTGGTCTGGCAGGCGATGATATCGAGCTCGGCTCGGCACCGCGCACCACTATTGTTTCTGATAAAAGCGCGAATACCGTGTTTAAGGTTAATGCGCGTCGAATCGTCATTAAAGGCATCTGCTGGCATGGACAGGCTAACGCCGGGACTGTCGACACCGCGGCCAAAGTCACCGTCACGCCTGAACAGTGCAGTAACACGCAGCCGTTCTTTGAAAATACCATTGTCGGAGGCCAGATCGTCAATATCTTCTGCTTCAAGGCGCAAAGTACCGGGGGAACCGTCTTTAAGCTGCAGGATACGCTCGACAGTAAGTTCGATCAGATTTACAGCTCCAATACCTTTTCACGGGTGTTTGATGTCGGCTGGTCAAACACACCGAAGGGGAACTGGGACCACTCAACCGCCATTGAGCTGTGTAATGCCAACTTCCAGTCGGGCTATGGCGACGCGACGCTCTATATGCCACGCGTCACACAGGGGCTCATGCGTAACGTCTGGATTGAGCACACGACTAACCCAGGAGATCTGTCGGATGGCGGCTGGAACATCGAAACGCTCAACATTGAAGATTGCGGCACGCCGCTCAATCTCAATAATGCCCGCGTGGTGATGCGTCATATCAACCTGCAGGCGGGGGCGAAAATCACCAATGATCTGGCTGGAAGTAAGTGGTTATCGACCTTCGAATATGGCTATCGTCGGGATGAGAACTACGGCACGTTCATGACCGGTTCGCTGCGTGCCGGCTACTACAGCGGCTATAAAGTGGTGAACAACACCGATACCGACAACTGGTATCGGCTGGGGCAGCTCTATTTCCCGGCGCCTAACCAGCAATGGGTAATGGAGCTGATCGGGAAAGCGGATGCGACCACGCCCTCCGGCACCGCCGGTTCGCCGGTTAATGTGGTGGGCACCGGTAAAACCCTGATCAACCTCCAGCGACTGGAGACGGTCTGGGCCGATGCTTACCATATGGGGCAGCCTTCCGTGCTGGACATTCGTTATGGCCGGGTAGGGACCACCTATGCCGTAATCTGGGTCAAGCTGAGAGCGAACAGCGGCGAGACCATGTTCAACCTGAAGACGACCGGTCCGACCCGCTTCGATACCGGTTCCTGCTCGCTGTTCCAGGCTGATATGTCGGTGGTTACGGACATCACCAAAATCAGCAACCTGAAACCCGCTGCACGTTTTGGCATGCACAACGGGCTGGCGGGCATCGGGGCCAACGAAAAAGGGGTGGTTACGCTGGCTACTGCTGCGGGTACGCCGACCAATAAGACCGCTCCGACCGGTTTTGTGCTGATCAATATCAACGGCGTTGACCGTAAGGTTCCTTACTACGATTGATGATCGGCATGTTTTGGGCGAGGCTCCGGCCTCGCCCTTTTTTGATCTGACATTATCTCCGCTTCTTTTTACGTCGCCAGAAAAGTCACCGCTGCACTGTGAAGCCAGACAGTCTCCCTGACACAGCCTTTCGCCTTCATCCTCGTCAGCAGGCTGATTGCGATTAATTTGAATTACGGCTTGCGTCACTTTAAGAAGTGTGGCCTAATGAATCGTCGGTTTGATTAACAGACACTATCAAAGTAAGTAACCAAAGCAGTTCTCATCTCTAAGTTTGTCGCGAGACATCCCTTCTTTTTGAGTCTTCTCTTACGTTCTGATTAAAATCTGTTCTCAGGCCATTATGTATGCCGGAAGGCTCGATATATTAAGGATTTAAGCATGTCTAACAAAATTCGCGGTACCGTTAAATGGTTTAACGCAGAGAAAGGCTTCGGTTTCATCTCTCCTGCAGACGGCAGCAAAGATGTATTCGTACATTTCTCTGCAATCCAGGGCACCGATTTCCGTTCATTAGATGAAGGTCAGCAAGTTGAATTCACAGTAGAAAATGGCGCCAAAGGCCCAGCTGCTGCGAACGTTGTTGGTCTCTAAGGACTGAAAATTACTTTTAAATGTCCTCACTGTAGTGGCTCACAGTTTCGTACATCACATTTTGATGTTACAAGAGCCAACCCGCATGGAGCGAAATGCATTTTCTGCAAATCTGTCGTGGTTCAGGTGAACCTGGCAAGGATTGCAATTCAGAGTCAGCTTCGCGCTCTCTGATTAAGGCTAGTGAGCTTTATAGCGTTGTTGCATTTACAGTAATAAAAGGCTGCCTCTGGCAGCCTTTTTTGTTTCTGCGTTTCCTCCTTCTCAAACCTCACGCTTTATTCTTGTAACCTGCCTGTTTACTTTCACTTTCCCTGTATATTTGCAATTCCCTTGTATAACGCTTACCACTTACCACTTACCACTTACCACTTACCGCTAACCGCTAACCGCTAACCGCTAACCGCTTCCCGCTCTGTTGCCTGTAACCTATCTGCTCTTATCGTCATCATTCTTAAACTGGCCCGCCGAAGCAGGCCGTTGAGAGAGATTAACGCAGTACGGGTTGCAGTGAGAGTTTGCCGGTATTAAATACGCTCATCGCCTGCGCCATACGCTCTGCCTGATCCTGCAGCGCTTGTGAGGCGGCTGACGCTTCCTGTACCAGCGCGGCGTTCTGCTGCGTCACCGCTTCCATCTGGGTAATCGCCTGATTGATTTCATTGATGCCGCTGCTCTGCTCGCTGCTGGCAATGGTGATTTCGCTCATGATGTTTGCCACGCTCTGCACGCTGTTCACCACTTCGCCGATAGTTGAACCGGCGTGTGTCACCAGCTTGCTACCTTCATCGACTTTAGCGACGGAATCTTCAATCAGTACCTTAATCTCTTTGGCCGCTGAGGCTGAGCGCTGCGCCAGATTACGCACCTCACTCGCCACCACCGCAAAGCCACGACCCTGTTCACCCGCGCGTGCCGCTTCAACCGCGGCGTTCAGGGAGAGAATATTGGTCTGGAAGGCGATGGAGTCGATAACGCTGATGATATCGACAATTTTTCGTGAGGAGAGGGCGATCGCTTCCATCTTCTCAATGACCTGCTCCATTACCACGCCACCTTCACGCGCCACGCTGGAAGTGGTTGAAACCAGGTGATTGGCTTCACGCGCGTTGTCGGCATTGTGTTTCACGGTCGACGTCATCTGCTCCATGGCAGAGGCGGTCTCTTCCAGCGAACTGGCCTGCTGTTCGGTTCGGGTCGAAAGATCAAGGTTCCCGCTGGAGATCTGATTAGAGGCCACCGCAATAGTGTCGGAGCCGGTACGCACTTCGGTCACAATCGACAGCAGATTATCGTTCATCCGTTGCAGCGCCTGCATCAGGACGCCGGTTTCATCGCGTGAGGTCACCTGCATCTGTGAACTCAGATCGCCTGCGGCAACGCGTTCAGCAACGTCAACCGCTGCAACCAGCGGACGCACAATAGAACGGGTCAGGAAGTAGCCCAGCAGAATAGACGCCAGAATCGCCAGCGCGGAGAAAATCAGCGTAATGGAGATAGCCGACTGACCATTTTCCACAATACCCTGACCTTCACTGCGCAGCTGTGCGTCCTGAGAGTTGGCAAAATCCACGGCATCCTGAAGGAATTTGTTCTGAGTGGCGGTCATCGATTTCAGGACATAGGTGCTGGCAGCCTCAAAATCGCCCGCTTTCACCAGGGTGATCAGCTCTGCTTTAACTTTCTCAAATGCCTGGGAAGAGGCCAGCAGACCGGCGATCTTTTTCTTGCCGACCGGCGTGACCTGAATATCTTCGATCCTTTTCATTGCGCTGTTGGTGCGTTGCGTGGCTTCATCCAGCTGACCATAACGCTTCACATTCATTTCCGGACGTGTCGTGTCGATCACCATGCCGCGCAGGTATTTGATCTGATCGTTGACGCCATCGCGCACATCAAATGCCAGTCGTACTTTCACATAACGATCGTCAACGATCGAGGCGATCGCCGTATTAATGCTGTTAATCCTGGTTATGGATGTCACGCCAAT
The DNA here is from genome assembly GCF_024520875.1 of Pantoea sp. Ft-CA_14. NCBI lineage: Bacteria > Pseudomonadati > Pseudomonadota > Gammaproteobacteria > Enterobacterales > Erwiniaceae > Pantoea > Pantoea sp. Ft-CA_14. The sequence goes on from NZ_JALNPM010000019.1 coordinate 54,503, forward strand.
CACTATCAGTAACGTCACAATAATACCGAAGGCTGCTGCGAGCCGCATTCCCACCTTCATATTCTTGATACTGAACATGTTCTCTTCCCCGTTTTATTATTAATCAATTTGTTAGCAACACTCAGGTTTCCTGCTGTTGTGCGCAGTGCCTTGCTGATGTCTGTGGTCACAGCCTCAGGCAAAAAGGTAATCTCGCGCATACTGTTATCGGAGCACGAAGTTGTACCTTTAATAATTTTTAAGTAATAACGTCGGGTGAATAAATAGTCAGTAAAAATCATCAGAAACGGTTAAGTAATAACCAGAGGAAATTCAGACAAAAAAAAGGGCTGTCAGCAGTGATGCTGACAGCCCGATCCAGACAAGGATGAATGGATTCAGAAAACTAAGAAGTAGAGGCCTGTCCAGAACGCGACGCTTAATGTGACGGCGCTAATCCAGGCCAGCTGGCGTAAACGGCCACGCAGCACCTTTTGACGGGAAGGCGTAGCAGGTGCAGGCGTAACGGGTAAAGTTTCAATGTGCATAGTCGGTTCCTGATCAGGTCAGCCATTCTGCTGGCTAAAAAGTAAAAGCGTGCCGGGCATTCTTAGCGGCCCGCATTCGCTTAGCGGGCAGTGTCGAGAACGTTGAAAATCACGTCTGACAGCTCATTCAACTCAAACTTTGCCACATAGCCATCGGCACCCACTTTGCGCACGTGATCTTCGTTGGCGCTGCCAGAGAGTGAGGAGTGAATGACGACCGGCAGAGCCTTGAGGATCGGGTCACGCTTGATGTTGCGGGTCAGCGTAAAACCATCCATCTCTGGCATTTCCAGATCGGTCAGCACCAGGGCGATTTTGTCGTGAATCGATTCGCCGGCAGCCTGCGCTTCCTGGCTCATCAATTTAATTTTTTCCCAGGCATCCAGACCGGTGTTAAACATCAGCGCCGGAATGCCCATACTCTTCAGACCCTGCTCCAGCAGCTGACGCGCGACTTTGGAATCTTCTGCCACAATCGCCACCGCACCTGGGCGGTAGTTGAAGGCACGCGGTCTGGCCGCTTCCGGTTCGACGCCGCGCACCGATGGGATGATGTCATACAGGATTTGCTCAACGTCCAGCACCATCGCCAGCTCGTTGCTCTGCTTGTCACTGTCCAGGCAGGCGATGCTGGTAATGTTGCGGCCGCCGATACCGGCTTCGGCGGTATGCACCTGGCTCCAGTCGAGACGCACAATGTTCTCAACTGACTCCACGGCAAACGCCTGGGTGTTACGGGCATACTCGGTAACCAGCAGCAGGTTAAGACCGGTTTCCGGCACACAACCCGCCACGGCAGGCAGGTCGATGACCGGAATGAACTGGCCACGAATACTTGCCATACCCAGCAGCGGCGAACGCATGCCTGCGGCTTTGGTGATAGTTGGCATCGGCACAATTTCACGCAGCTTGAAGACGTTAATGCCAAACAGTTCAGACTTGCCTTTCAGCTGATCGGAACCTAAGCGAAACAGCAGCAGCTCAAACTTGTTCGATAACGCGAGGTTCGCTCTCTCATCGATCTCTTTCTGAAAATTATCCATGGTTGCCTCTGCATTAACGCAGCTGGTGAAATAGGGTGTGAACAGGTTATCGGCAGCAAACGGAAAAAGGTGAGAAGAGAAGGGTGAAATAAAACGGACGCCAATTAATGTGCCAGGATTAACCCTGAAGGTTCAACATGGACACCTTTCCAATAAAGGAGTGTGAAATGAAAAAAGTGATTTTGGCGTCGTTGCTGGTGATGATGAGTGCGGGTGTTTCGGCCGAAGAGGGCGGATACAAAGCGGGCGATACGCCACCACCGCAACACAAGCAGGATGCCGGCTATAAAGGTTCAGAAGATACCGGTCAGACGCATATTGATCAGATCCGCGATTTCCGTCAGGGCGGATATGTGACGCTGGAAGGTTACATCGTGAAGAAAGAGCAGGGCGAACGGTATCAGTTCCGTGACAACACCGGCACCTTACCGATTATCGCGCCGAAGAAGACCTTTGATGGTAAAACCTACACCGCAGAAGACAAAGTACGCGTCAGTGGCAAGGTACAGGGCAAAGGGGATAAAACCACGCTGCATGTGACCCAAATCGAAGAGCCGTAACAAACCGGGCGAGATAATCTTCTCGCCCGTTTTATTTAGTCCTTCAGCAGAATCGCCCGGCAGGTTTTGCCTTTGATTTTGCCCTGCTTGAGTTTAACCAGCGCATTTTTGGCCTGATTCGCCTCAATCGCCACGTAGGCGTGGGTCGGCGTCAGGACAATTTTGCCGATCTGCTCGGCACGATAACCCGCTTCACCCGTCAGCGCGCCCAGAATATCTCCCGGACGAATCTTGGCTTTACGGCCACCATCAATGCACAAAGTCATCATAGCTGCAGGCAGCGGCTTGCTGCTGCCCTTTTTCAGCGTGCTGGCAGAGACCCACGGCAGCTTCTGCTGCAGGAAATCTTCCAGCGCATGCGCGCGAGCCATCTCATCGGCAGCAACCAGGCTGACCGCAACGCCATGTTCGCCCGCACGCGCCGTACGACCAATACGGTGCAGGTGAATTTCAGGGTCCCAGGCGAGCTGATAGTTAACCACCATCGCCAGCGATTTGATGTCGAGTCCGCGTGCAGCGACGTCGGTGGCGACCAGCACGCGACCACTGCCGTTAGCGAAGCGGATCAGCACGCGTTCGCGATCGCGCTGCTCCAGATCGCCATGCAAAGGCAGGGCGCTGATATCACGCGCGTTAAGCGCCGCGGCGACATCATCACATTCACGTTTGGTGTTGCAGAAGACCACACAGGATGAGGGCTGACGATCGCTGAGCAGGGCTATCAGCAGACCCAGTTTTTCATTGTGGCTGGCTTCGAAAAACTGCTGATCGATTGAAGGCAGTTCGCTGACATCTTCTGTCACCACGCTCAGCGCATCACGCTGAAAGCGGGTGCTGATGGCCGTAATGCCGTCTGGCCAGGTGGCGGAAAAGAGCAGCGTCTGGCGCGAAGCGGGCGTCGCTTCAATGATCGTTTCCATATCATTCAGGAAACCCATCTCCAGCATCCGATCGGCTTCATCCAGTACCAGCGTGCTGAGCTGGTCCAGCTTGAGGTTTTCGCGGTTAATGTGGTCGAGGATACGACCCGGCGTGCCGACCACGATATGGGGCGGATGCACCAGCGAATCACGCTGTGCGCTCATCGGCTGTCCGCCACACAGAGTGAGAACTTTGATGTTGCGGGTGAAGCGCGCCAGCTGGCGCAGCACATTGCCTACCTGATCCGCCAGTTCACGGGTCGGACAGAGAATGAGTGCCTGGGTCTGAAAGCGGGCGCTGTCGATATGGTGCAGTAAACCAATACCAAAGGCAGCCGTTTTACCGCTGCCGGTTTTCGCCTGCGCGCGCACGTCGCGTCCCTGCAGAATGGCGGGCAGAGTAGCGGCCTGCACGGGCGTCATGCTGGTGTAGCCCATCTCGCGCAGGTTTTCGAGCTGGCTGTCGGGAAGCGAATTGAGGGTAGAAAAAGCGGTCACGGGCGCGGCCTCTGAGGCTGAAAGTGTAGGGCATTATTGCGGGGCAAGTCTGGCAGAAAGCACGCCTGACAGCAACGGGAACCTCGATGGTTAGCAGTATGAAACTATATCTGTCAGAGGGCTTAGGAATAGACTGAAGTTTACGGGAAAAAGGTGGTTTATTTTTATAGATTAACCCCGACTTAATGTGATTGTTCCAGAATGACGATCTTTTGAGGCCAGCGATTATTTGATAAGTGGCCGTTTTTAAATATTTATTTCATTGTTAATCAGATAAATCCTTAACTACTACTCCAGTAATAGAATTAATCATTAAAAAATATCACCACTGGTGCCGATAAAAATCCTGAGCTAATTGCTTTATATTTAGCGCGCCATATTCCTGGTACAACGACCGGTAGAGGGTATTTGCATTGAGTAATCGCATCCAGGGACCACATGAAAATGTGCTTAAAATAGTAGGCCGCGCCGTACTGACACTGCATGTTCATGGAGAGAGCTTATCGGCTGATAAGATCGCTTCGATGATTGCGTGTTATGCGGAAGATGAGCCCTGTGATCAGGAAGATCGTCGCTTATACGCGCTGGCAATGGAACTAATGTCGAATGATAAATGGGCCAAAAGCGCGTAACCCGCACTCCGCTCAGGTAAATGCAGAGCCTCCCTTGTGGAGGCTCTGTTGTTTTTGGAGGAGTGGGTTTGCGTTGTGGGGCAGGTACTGGCTCCCGGCGCTTTAGGTAAGCTGGTCGTCTGTAACCGGGCCGGAGCCAGCTCGATCTCTCCGCATTTGCTGAGAAGGCTCAGCGCGGTCGATTACGCACCTCATCCCTGAGGTGCGCCCGTAGCCGGGCCAACGCTTTGCGTTGTTCAAAAACGCTCCCGGCGTTTTTAGTACGCACCTCATCCCTGAGGTGCGCCCGTAGCCGGGCCAACGCGTTGCGTTGTTCAAAAACGCTCCCGGCGTTTTTGTCCGCAGCCCTGCTGTTTCAGGCCGGGGCCAGCGCAAACACCGGTTTACCGCGCGAGAAGGTCGCGACGACCGGCGAAATCCGTGCCACGGCTTCGGCGGAACAGCTCGCCGCTACCAGCATCATGCTCGCTTCATCGCCCGGTACTGGCCACTGGCGTTCACCCTGGGCTGTCAGCGGCAGCCGATCGTCTGTGGCGATCGCCAGCGCCCGCGACAGCGAGAACTCATCCGATCCCCGATAGAGCTGCGCATAGAGATTCGCTTTTTCCAGCATGCTGCCGGTGCCAAACGGTGACCAGTGATCGATAACGCTGTCGGTGCCGGTCATCACCTTCACGCCCGCTGCCTGTAATTGCGGAATCGGCATGGTCAGCTTGCCGATCGGCAGCGTAGAGGCGACGCTGAATTGCTGCTCCGCCAGCCCTGCGATCATCTTATCCAGCGTACTGCCGGACAGGGTCGCCAGCGCAAAACCGTGGCTCAGCGTCACTTTGCCCTTCAGCGCCGGATTCTTTGCCACGGTGTCAATCATGTACTGAATCGCCGCCACGCCAGCGGGTGAGGTTTCATGCAGATGTATATCCACGCCGCGCTGATAGTCGAGCGCAATCTGGAACATCGCATCCAGTGACTTCTCCATGGCACCATCGACATTGGTGGGGTCCAGGCCGCCGACATACTCAACGCCGTGCTGCATCGCCTCGCGCATCAGCCCATCAACCTGCGAGTGCAGCAGGCCGTGCTGTGGAAAGGCCACAATCTCGCAGGGAAAGGCGGGGTGACGGGCTAATGCCGCCTGCAGATGCTCCAGACTTTGCAGGCCGCTGACCGGATCGATATTGCAATGGCTGCGGGCGCGGGTGGTGCCTTTGGCATGCAGCAGGGCGATCAACCCTTCGGCGCGCGCCTGAGAGTGCGGCAGCAGTTGCGGAATCAGCACCTGTTCACGCGCAATCATGTCCATGATGGTTTTGCCCTGACGGGGACGCGGAGCCTGCCACGGGCCGCCGTAGAAGGTTTTATCAAGGTGGATATGCATATCCTGGGTGGCGGGCAGCAGCAGGGCATCCTGTGCATCCCACGACGGCAGGGTGCTGTCACCCTGACCGGCGGGTGTCAGCTGGTCAATTTTACCGTCGCGCACGCTGATGTCGTAACGCCCGGTGCGGGTCGCAACGATCTCATCATCCTCACGGATAAAGCCCTCCTCCAGCCGCACATTGCGCAGCAGATAGTGATCCTGCCGGGGCAGGGCGGCGGGGTGGTCGGGATTAGTGGAGGACAAAGGTGATGGCGTGGCGGCACTGGCCTGGCCGAGACCGGCGGCCAGCAAGCCGCCTGCGGCGGTCCAGCGGACGCTCTGCCCAAGGAAATCACGGCGGCTCGGCGAAGAGGAAATAGGCATCAGAGGCTCCTGCAAAGTGAACAAGGTCTTAATCTGACAAACGACGCTCCACCCTGCTGCGTTATTTTCCACTGACGACTATTCGATATCTCACTGCCAGCGCAGCTGGCTGAAGGTTGCCAGGGATTCCGCCAGCTCGCGCTGCAGCGGATCCTGCGGATGACGACAGAACAGCGCCAGTTCGAAGGTATCAATCACCGGCAGACCCTGTTCCGGGCCCAGTACCCGATGTTGCGGCAGGCGGCAGCTGGCGGGCAGTAATGTCAGCCCCAGACCCTGCGCACTGGCGGCGGCCAGCGCGACCAGGCTGGCGCTGCTGTAACTAATGCGCCAGCTACGGCCCAGTGCGTCGAGCGTCTGACACACCTCATCGCGATAGAGCCCCTGCTGGGGAAACAGCACCAGCGGTACCGGCGTCTGCTCAAAGCAGGGCCACTCTGCGCTATCGAGCCACAGCAGGGGTTCAGGACGCGACGCCAGCGGACGCTCGCCAGCGGGCTGTTTAATCAGCATGATGTCGAGCTCTTCACGCTGCCAGGCGCGACGCAGCTCCACCTGCATGCCACTCATCACATCCAGCCGAAGTTGCGGATGGTCGCGACTGAAGTGCGCCAGCAGACCGGCCGTGGGCGCGGCGAAATCTTCCGGCACGCCAAGACGCAGCACACCGTCGCGCCACTGGTCACTCAGCACATCGTGCGCTTCCCCATTCAGGGCGATAATCCGCCGGGCGTAGCCTAAAAGCTTCTCGCCCTCTTCGGTGATCTGCACCTGATGCGAGGAGCGGTTGAGCAGCTCTTTGCCGACCATCTCCTCCAGCCGTCGCACCTGCTGGCTGACGGTGGACTGCGACAGGTGCACCCGGTCGGCGGCGCGGGTAAAGCTGGCGGTTTCGCACACCGCGACAAAGCTGAGCAGCTGTTGCGGAGTAAACATCGGCTGACGATTCATATTTCCACTACCTGGCAGAGTAATATTTCATTTCCAGATAGTAACGACTGCTGCCAGGCTGGCAACTTTTAACTGTGTGGATCTCAGATGAAGAGAGAGAACAACCTGCTGCTGGCGGCGCTGGTGCTGGCCGGGCTCAATATGCGACCGCTGATGACCTCGGTCAGTCCGTTACTCGGCGAGCTGCGGCAGAGCATCGGTCTGTCGCCGCTGGCGGCCTCGCTGCTGCCTGCAGTGCCGATGATGATGATGGGTGCCATTGCGTTAGTCAGCGCCCCGCTGATGCAGCGCTTTGCGGTACGTAAACTGCTGCTGGGGGGCCTGTTGCTGTTGCTGCTGGCGCTGGTGAGTCGGCTGTTTGTGGCTGACGGAGGCTGGCTGGTGCTGAGTACTGTGCCGGGAGGGGCTGGCATTGGCATTGTGCAGATGGCGATGCCGGGATTGATCCGTCAGCGCTTTGGCAGCCGCAGTGCCGGCGTGACCGGACTGTGGGCAGCGGCGCTGATGGGCGGCGGTGGGATTGGCGCGGCGATCTCGCCGTGGCTGAATGGGCAGCTTGGCTGGCAGGGCGCGCTGAGCAGCTGGGCGCTGCCGGTGGTGCTGGCCATCCTGCTCTGGCTGTTTATCACCACCCCACGTGCAGCCCGGACGGAGGCCGCCGCTCTGCCTTCGCTGTGGCGTAAAACCCGCGCCTGGACGCTGGCGTTGAGCTTCGGTCTGGTGAACGGCGGATATGCCATCTGTGTCGCCTGGCTGCCCGATTTTTATCATCAACTCGGCTGGAGCGCGCAGGCGGGCGGTTCACTGCTTGGCATGATGATCGGCTGTCAGGTCACGGGTGCGCTGCTGCTGCCCTTGCTGGCGCGGGGCCGCGATCGCCGTCCGCTGCTGCTGCTGACGCTGGCGATGCAGTTCAGCGGCATGCTCGGTTTCCTGTTTGCGCCACAACTGGCACCGTGGCTCTGGGCGGGGATTGCGGGCTTCGGGCTGGGCGGGGCATTTCCGCTGGCTCTGGTGCTGGCGCTGGATCATCTGGAGCAGCCGCAGGCTGGCGCCCGGCTGGTGGCTTTTATGCAGGGCGTCGGCTTTATTATCGCGGGCAGCATGCCGTTTATCGCCGGGCAGTTGCATGCGCTCACCGGTCACTTCACCAGCGTCTGGTTATTGCAGGCGGCGGTCACGCTGCTGTTAATCGTGCTAAATCTGCGTTTCCATCCGCGCAGCTATCAGCACGCCTTTCCGGAGGTGAATCGCTGATTTTGGTCCGACCAATACCGGCAATATTTTTCTCTGGTTCACACTCCGGGAAAATTCGCGCATCTTCTGTTGCCATAGGTTAACAATGCGTTAACTATCTGTTGCCATAAGCCCCGACAGAGCGGTTTGGTCTGACCAATCCGGGGCAGATGGCACCAGCGCTGCGGCTGCGTGCCACGTCACCTTTTCCTCTGGAGATACTGGCATGCAGATCTGGCAACAAAACTACGATCCGCTGGGTAATATCTGGCTTTCAAGCCTGATCGCACTGATCCCGATTCTCTTTTTCTTCTTTGCGCTGATTAAGCTGAAGATGAAAGGCTACCTGGCGGCCACCACCACCGTGGTGCTGGCGCTGCTGGTGGCGCTGTTTCTCTATCAGATGCCGGTTGCACAGGCGCTGGCCGCCGTGGTGTATGGCTTTCTCTATGGGTTGTGGCCGATTGCCTGGATTATTGTCGCCGCGGTGTTCGTCTACAAGATCTCAGTCAAAACCGGCCAGTTCGACATTATCCGCGCCTCTATCCTGTCGATTACTCCCGATCAGCGTCTGCAGATGCTGATTGTCGGCTTCTCGTTCGGGGCGTTTCTGGAGGGGGCTGCGGGCTTTGGTGCGCCGGTGGCGATTACCGCCGCGCTGCTGGTGGGACTCGGCTTTAATCCGCTCTACGCCGCCGGGCTCTGCCTGATTGTGAACACCGCGCCGGTGGCCTTTGGCGCGATGGGCATCCCGATTATTGTGGCGGGGCAGGTGACCGGGCTGGACAGTTTTGCCATCGGCCAGATGGCCGGACGCCAGCTGCCGCTGCTGACCCTGATTGTGCTGTTCTGGATTATGGCGATCATGGATGGCTGGCGCGGAGTGAAAGAGACCTGGCCGGCGGTGGTCGTGGCAGGGGGATCGTTTGCCATTGCCCAGTTCCTCAGCTCCAACTTCCTGGGTCCGGAGCTGCCCGATATTATCTCGTCGCTCGCCTCGCTGATTTCGCTGACGCTGTTCCTGCGGGTCTGGAAGCCGGTTCGCATCTTCCGCTTTGCCGATGCAGAGGCGAAACAGGGCGATCCGTTGCTGCCACCGCAGAAGTATCGGCTGGGGCAGGTGATCCGCGCCTGGATGCCGTTCCTGTTTCTCACCGCCACCGTCACGCTCTGGAGTATCCCGCCGTTTAAAGCGCTATTCGCCAAAGGCGGCGCGCTCTATGAGTGGGTGCTGGCTATGCCGGTGCCGATGCTGAATGAGCTGGTGGCGCGGATGCCGCCCGTGGTCGGCACTGCAACCCCTTATCCGGCCATCTTTAAGCTGGATCTGGTGTCCGCCACCGGCACCGCCATTTTAATTGCGGCGATCATGGCGATGATTTTCCTGCGCATGAAGCCAAAGGCAGCATTGCAGACTTTTGGTGAAACGCTGAAAGAGCTGGCGCTGCCGATCTACTCTATCGGGATGGTACTGGCCTTTGCCTTTATCTCGAATTACTCCGGGCTGTCTGCGACGCTGGCACTGGCGCTGGCGCACACCGGCCACGCTTTTACCTTCTTCTCACCGTTCCTGGGCTGGCTGGGCGTCTTCCTGACCGGATCAGACACCTCATCGAATGCGCTGTTTGCTGCTTTACAGGCCACGACCGCGCAGCAGATTGGCGTCTCCGATATTCTGCTGGTGGCGGCCAACACCACCGGTGGCGTGACCGGTAAGATGATCTCGCCGCAGTCGATCGCTATCGCCTGTGCGGCGGTCGGGCTGGTGGGTAAAGAGTCCGACCTGTTCCGGTTTACCGTTAAACACAGCCTGATTTTCACCTGTATGGTCGGTGTGATAACCACGCTTCAGGCCTACGTCTTCCCCTGGATGATCCCATGAGCAGCAATGCCGATCCGCTGGTGACGCGCCTGCGGGCCTATATCACCGAACATCAGCTCGAGCCGGGCATGCGCCTGCCCGCCGAGCGTCAGCTCTCTGCGGAGCTTGGCGTCTCGCGCTCCTCGCTGCGTGAAGCCATACAACAGTTGATCAGCAACGGCATGCTGATTAGCCGACGCGGCGGCGGCACCTGGATCCGTCAGCAGCTGGCGCCCTGGTCGGAACAGCGCATCGTCGAGCTGATTCGCCAGCTACTGCGCGACGATCCCGACTACCGCTACGACATTCTGGAAGCGCGCCATGCCATCGAGGCCAGCACCGCCTGGCACGCCGCACTGCGCGCCACCGACGCCGACAAAGAGAAGCTGCAGTACGCTTTCGACGCCACCCTGAAACTGAAAGAGAGTGACGATCCCGATCTCGCCGCCCAGGCTGATGTGCGCTTCCATCTGGCGATTGCCGAGGCGTCGCACAACGTAGTGCTGCTGCAGACCATGCGTGGTTTTTTTGAGCTGCTGCAATCATCGGTAATGCAGAGCCGTCAGCGCATGTATACCCAGCCCGCGATTTTTGCCCGCCTGACTGAACAGCATCAGGCGCTGCTCGATGCGATCCTCACGGGCGATGCCGACGCTGCGCGCCAGGCGGCGATGCAGCATCTGGGATTCGTGCACACCACCATGAAAAGCCTGCATGAAGATGAAGCGCGTCAGGCGCGCATCACCCGCTTACCGGATAACGACACACGCAACCCAAAGGAATCTGACTGATGATTATCTCCGCTGCCAGTGACTATCGCGCGGCCGCGCAACGTATCCTGCCGCCGTTCCTGTTTCACTATCTTGATGGCGGTGCCTATGCCGAGCACACCCTGCGTCGCAACGTAGAGGATCTCTCGGATGTGGCGCTGCGCCAGCGCATTCTTAAAAATATGTCGGAACTGAGTCTTGAAACCAAACTGTTCAATGAAACCCTGTCGATGCCGGTTGCGCTGGCACCGGTCGGCCTGTGCGGCATGTATGCCCGCCGGGGTGAAGTACAGGCGGCGCGCGCGGCAGACCTGAAAGGCATTCCGTTTACCCTGTCGACCGTCTCGGTCTGCCCGATTGAAGAGGTGGCCCCGCAGATTAAGCGTCCCATGTGGTTCCAGCTCTATGTGCTGCGTGACCGCGGCTTTATGCGCAACGCGCTGGAGCGCGCCAAAGCCGCCGGTTGCTCTACGCTGGTGTTTACCGTGGATATGCCCACGCCGGGCGCGCGCTATCGCGATGCGCACTCCGGTATGAGCGGCAATCACGCGGCGCTGCGTCGTTACTGGCAGGCGGTCACCCATCCACAGTGGGCGCTGGATGTGGGTCTGCAGGGGCGTCCTCACGATCTGGGGAATATCTCCACGTATCTGGGCAAGCCTACCGGGCTGGAAGATTACATCGGCTGGCTGGCGAATAATTTCGATCCCTCTATCTCGTGGCGCGATCTGGAGTGGATCCGCGAGTTCTGGGATGGACCGATGGTGATCAAGGGCATTCTCGATCCGGAAGATGCGCGTGATGCGGTGCGCTTTGGCGCCGATGGCATCGTGGTCTCTAATCACGGCGGACGCCAGCTGGATGGCGTGCTCTCCTCGGCGCGTGCGCTACCGGCCATTGCCGATGCGGTAAAAGGTGACATCGCCATTCTGGCGGACAGTGGCATTCGCAACGGGCTGGATGTGGTGCGGATGATTGCGCTGGGCGCAGACAGCGTGCTGCTGGGACGGGCATTTATCTATGCGCTGGCAACCCACGGTCAGCGCGGCGTAGAAAACCTGCTGACGCTGATTGAAAAAGAGATGCGCGTTGCCATGACCCTCACCGGCGCGAAGTCGATCGGTGAAATTACCCGCGATTCGCTGGTGCAGGCGGAAGCGTTACTGGCACCGCAGAGCACACCGCCACGTCCCCGCGCGGTGAGTTGAGCCTGCGAAAATGAATGTATTGTCTATACTTAGCTTCTTTACCAACAGGAGGAACGACATGACCATTCATAAGAAAGGTTCGGCGCATTGGGAAGGCGATATCAAAGGCAAAGGCACCGTCAGCACCGAGAGCGGCGTACTAAGCCAGCAGCCTTATGGCTTTAACACCCGTTTTGAAGGCGGCAAAGGCACCAACCCGGAAGAACTGATTGGTGCAGCGCATGCAGCCTGTTTCTCCATGGCGCTGTCGCTGATGCTGGGCAATGCGGGTCATCCGCCGGAAAGCATTGATACCACGGCCGACGTGTCGCTGGACAAAAAAGGCGACGGCTTTGCCATCACCAAAGTGGCACTGACCAGCACCATCTCTCTGCCAGGCATTGATGAGTCGACCTTCGACGAGATCATCAATAAAGCCAAAGCGGGCTGCCCGGTTTCTCAGGTACTGAACGCGGAAATTACGCTGGATTACACCCTGAACAACTGATGCCGGTAACGGGTCGCCTTTTGGCGGCCCGGGCGTTATGCTATGCCTCACCGGTCCTGTTGCTGACCGGAACAGATGCGCCTTCTGGCGCATCTTCGCTTTCTGACCAGAGGAAACTGAGGTGACGAGATACCGGGCAGCCAAAAAGTACTGGAAGATGGTGCTGGTTCTGTTGTGCATCTGTGGCGCGCTGCTGCTGATCCGCTGGGCTGCCATGATCTGGGCCTGAACAGATGAAGGGGATTGGCCGCCACACGCTGGGCATATTATTAATGGTGATTATTGTGCTGGAAGCGGTTCACTATCTGCTTACTGCCTCATGGCTGCCGTGGCGATAAACGCGCTCAGACAAAGGCATCCTCGCGCCTTTTAGCCCGCACATCGCTGCGCGCAATGCGATAAGCCTTGCGCGGATCGCCTACCACAAACTCAAAGGTTGGCGTGTAGTAAAATGGCAGCCAGCCGCCATAGCTGCTCTCCCACTCCCAACGGACGGGGCAGGGCCACAGAATGCCATCATACAAAAGATAGTAAACCCAGCGTCCACCAGGACGACGGGGGCGTGATGTTTTCATGGGATTCACAACGATAATGGTTAACAACAGCTTATATTTTGTACGCTAAAGCGTCAGCTTGCAACGTTACAGCCCTGCTTTATTGAACCTGGCCCTGAATTAGCGGTGTACTTCGCCGCACAGCAGTACCACATTCGGTCTGACTTTATGAATGCGGTTCGCCATCGTTTCACAGTCGACCTTCGTCGGATAGATGCGCTCTGATACCGGCAGCGCCTCGCAGGCATCGTAGCCGCATGCGCTCACTAACAACACAAATCCTATCAACATAGATCCTCTCCTTTACACGGTCTGGTGGTCCGGACTGTGGTGCTTTTTATCCCTTTTTAACATCCAGTATAGACAAACGTGCCGGGGCGGCATTGTCAGTGTGAGCTATGGTCCGCCAGCCAGGGTGTGATGCGGCGGCCTGTAAGGTGTGTCAGAAGGGGCGGGCCTGGCGCTAGCCTGCGAAATACCAGGCGGGCAGCAGCGCAATCAGGTTATTCAGCGTGTGCAGGAAGATGGGCAGCGCCAGACTGTTACTCCGCAGCCGGGCGTAACAGAGCAGTAGCGAAAACAGCGTCAGGGCGATAAGGGTCTGCCAGTGCACATACTGCGTATGCATCACCGCAAACAGCAGTGAGGTCAGCAGCATACAGGCAAAGCGGCTCCGTGGCGCCCACAGCAGAAAGCCCTGCAACAGAAAACCGCGGAACAGCACCTCTTCAAACACCGGCGCCAGCAGCACGGCGGTGAGCAGCAGGATCAGCAGCGAATTACGTCCCTGCTGGGCCTGCATCACCAGCCATCCTTCCGGCTGCATGAACTGCATCTGTGCGGCCATCAGAACAAATAGCGCGCCAGTAAACAGCAGAGTTTGCAGCGTGCAGAGTTCACCCAGCGGCAGGTCTGTACGGCGCTGGCAGTAAAAGCGGTAAAGCGGATAGATAACAGCAAATTCAAACAGGCAGAGCACCGGCACCAGCAGGCCGTCATTACGCAGCACGCTGTAATTAGGGAACAGCGTGATCAGCATGGTAACCAGGTAATAGACCACAAAGCTGCCGACGTAGAACAGCGTCAGTGTCACTCTGTCGGAATTGGTATTCATAGGCGACTCTGCCAGCGAAGGTTAGCGCATAGTAGCAATGCACCAGATCGCTGTCGAGTCAGCCTGTAACACAATATTTAAGCGCAAAATGTTAACCGCAGACTAAACACCCGCGCGCGTGAGCCGATAACTGAGGAAACTAATCTGGTCAGCACTGCATGTTGTATTGCAGGCCCGTCATTTCAAACTCTGACTGTGTAGTGAGCACTCTTAATGACTTCTAACCCTCCGGCGCCACCCTCGCCTCCATTCAGTCATGCCGCTGAAGACCGCACTGTCCGCTTTACGCGGCGCAGCCTGCGCACGCTTTCGCTGCTGCTGTTTGGCGTGCTGGTGCTCTCGATGCTGATGGTGCTGACAATTGCGCAGCGGCAAAACAGCGTATCGGTTGAGCATGACCAGTTGCTGATGCAGCAGGCGTGGAAAAATCGTCAGGAGGCGATGGTCACGGATATCCGGGATTATGCGTTCTGGGGCGAAGCCTGGCGCAATCTCCATGTCAGGGTCAACAAAGTCTGGGCTTATGACGAAGAGAACTTTGGTCCGGGCCTCTACGAAGAGTATCACTATGAGGGCGTATTCGTGGTCGACGGCAACGGTCACACCACGTACAGCGTCATTAATGGGCAGCTGGTGGATACGCCGCTGGAAGCCTGGCTGGGAAAAGAGACCCCAGCGCTGATTGCGGCGGCACGTCAGCGCAACGACGCGGCGATAACCCGTGATGCACTGATTAATCATCTGCCCGCCATTGTGGTTGCCGCCCCCATCGGCAGCGGCAAACTGACGAATATGCCGCCGATGGCGGGGCCAGCGTCAGTCATGGTGTTTGTGAATCAGTTCACCCCTGCCAAATTACAAGCGCTGGGCGCCACGCTGGATGTGCGCGAACTGCGCCTGCCCGTCAGTGCAGGGGATGCCCTGCGTGAACCGCGGATGGTGCAACCGTTACCCGGCGGCGATCTGATTGTGCTGCGCTGGACGCCAAAGATGCCTGGCATGGGCCTGGTCTGGTTTCTGTTGCCACTGCTGATGCTCATGGCGATCATCATTGGCATAATCACCCATCGCGTCAGCCGCCATGCGCTCTCTAATGCGATTCTTTCTGACCGGCGCTTTGCCCTGCTGGCGATCAGTCAGCAGGAGCTGGCCAATAGCGAAGCGCGGTTTCGCGATCTCGCTGAGGCAGCGTCAGACTGGATCTGGGAAACGGACGAAGAGGGTCGCCTCATCTACCTGTCAGCGCGCTTTCAAACCGTGACCGGCCACGATATTACACACTGGCTGGGCCGTCACATCGATCACCTGCTGACGCATCCCAGCCATTCGCTGGTCGCCTGGCTGCAGCGTCAGGAGGAGGAGGGGCAACAGATGCCACTGCGCTGTCAGTTTATGTCGGCGCACGGCAACCGCCGTATCGGCCAGCTGGTCGCGAAAACAATCTGGCATGAGGCGCGATGTATCGGGTTTCGCGGCACGGTATCGGACATCACTCAGAGCATGGAAGCCGAGGCGCGCATTCATTTTTTGTCGCGTCACGACGTCTTAACCGGCCTGTCGAACCGCGTGCAACTGCAGGAGTTTCTGACACTACACCTAGAGCTGCCTGATGGCGCTGCGCCGCTGACGCTGATTACCCTCGATCTCGATCAGTTCAGGCCGATTAATGAAACCTGGGGCCATGCGGCGGGCGATGAGGTGCTGAGCCAGATAGCGCAGCGTCTGAAGCGCTGTATCGGCCCGCAGGAGCTGGTGGCGCGGCTGAGTGGCGATGAGTTTGTGCTGGTATTGCGTGAAACGAACCGTGAGCGGGTCGATCAGCGTTGCGCACAGCTGGTGCACGAGGTTCAGCAGC
The DNA here is from genome assembly GCF_024520875.1 of Pantoea sp. Ft-CA_14. Classification (NCBI taxonomy): domain Bacteria; kingdom Pseudomonadati; phylum Pseudomonadota; class Gammaproteobacteria; order Enterobacterales; family Erwiniaceae; genus Pantoea; species Pantoea sp. Ft-CA_14. The sequence goes on from NZ_JALNPM010000019.1 coordinate 70,463, forward strand.
CCATCAGCACCGGCCAGCATGTTCACTATCTCACCGTCAGCATGGGGATTGCCTGTGTACCGCAGGATGCCAGCCATCCGGAAGCGCTGCTGCAAATGGCGGATATCGCGCTGAATGAAGCGCGCGAAGCGGGACGCAATCAGTGGGTCTGGTATGCCAATGAGATGGCCAGTCAGCGTGAGGATAAGCGTGAAATGGCGCGGCGGATTGAGAAAGCGCTGAAGAACAATGAATTTCGCCTGCACTACCAGCCCCGCTATCAACTGCTGACGGGTCAGCTGGCAGGTGCTGAGGCGCTGATTCGCTGGCAGATTGCGCCGGATGAGTGGATTACCCCCGATCACTTTATTCCGCTGGCGGAAGAGAGCGGTCTCATCGCCACCATCAGCGACTGGGTGTTGATGCGCGCGTGTGAGGATGCGCTGGGGTGGGGGGGCGATCGCTATGTTTCGGTTAATATTTCGCCCATGGAGTTCCGCACCAGCGATTTAGTGCAGCGGGTTGCGGATGTGCTGGCGAAAAGTGGCCTGCCGGCTACCCGGCTGGAGCTGGAGATCACGGAGAACGTGACCTTTGAACATCCGCAGCATGCGCTGGAGGTGATGCAGGGTTTACGGTCACTCGGGGTAAGGTTAACCGTTGATGATTTCGGCACCGGCTATGCGGCCCTGGGCTACCTGAAGACCTTCCCGTTTAATGGGCTGAAGATCGATCGCTCCTGGATGAAAGATTTCCCGGAGTCGCAGCAGGCACAATCGGTGGTTGCGGGGATTATTGCGCTGGCACGCGCCTTTGCCCTGACAATTACTGCTGAAGGGATTGAGACAGAAGCGCAGCTGAATCAGCTTAAACAGCTCTCGTGCGAAGAGGGGCAAGGCTACTTCCTCGGTCGACCGATGCCGCTGGCTGCATTCAGTACGCTTCTGGAAAGAACCGCGCAGAACCAGGCTGAACCCGTTTAACGGACTTTAACCGCCACGGCGGTCATCAGCATTGCGCAGACGACAAAAATAATCAGTTCCATCATGACCTCCACAGAGCTAAGACTATTCTTAATATTGTAGTGGTCCGTTGTGCTTTTTTTAGGCAATGAGTGCGATTAATCTTAAAAGATGACCTGTGCTGCGACCCGTTTAATGCTGCTGTAACAACTTTACTTTTTAGGGGTTCAGGTCAGCAGGTGCGCTTTGCTACTCTTGGGGCAGGGTTTTACACGTCCAACAGGAGAATAAACGTGAAATTTTATGGAAAAGGGCTGCTGGTAGTGGGGCTGTTTGCATTAACCGCCTGTCAATCTGCCTCTAAGCCCGATACCGCCAGTGTGGCGCAGGATCCCGAAGCTGACCGCTGTGGTGCCTCTCAGTTTCAGAATTATGTCGGTAAACCGTTAACCGCGCTGCAGGGTCAGCACTTCGAACAGAAGGTACGCGCCATTCCCTATAATTCTGCCGTCACCATGGACTTCAACCTTAACCGGCTGAACTTCCTGGCTGACAAAAATGGCAATATCAGCTCAGTTTATTGTGGTTAACGGCAAAGATGTCATAGGTTTGTCATAACGGCAGGCGAGGATAGCAGCGCGTTTAAGAAACTTCCTCGTCACACAATAGATAGTGCTCGTCTTGTTTATTCCCGCCCCGGCGGGAATTTTTTTAGCGGCTTCAGGCCGTAACAGGAGCAGAGAAGATGAAACGCATAATCGGGGCACTTCTGCCCGCATTGTTACTCAGCAGCACACTGGCGCAGGCTTCCAGTGAAGAGGCCTGGCAAAAGAGCCGTCAGGTGATGGTGCAGGCCTGCATTAACGCCAGTCATCTGAGCAAAGTAAAGGTGCTGGGCGAGGCGATCGAGTATGACGACAATACGGGCTACAGCGCACTGTTGCTGGAGGGACGCTACCCCCAGCCGCAGATGAAAAATAAGCGTGGACGGGAGCTGTGCCTGTTTCAGCGCAGCAGCGGACGAGCCAGCATCAGCGAAGCGGATAAATTGCGCTGGGTGAAGTAGGTGGTGGGTTTACGCCTCCGGCTGCGTGTCGATCAACTGCGCCAGCAGGGTGCGATAACGCTGCAACTGCGTCTCGTCGCCTTCCACTTCCAGTTTATCGATCACCCGCGCAATAAGGGCTTTATTGGTGGCGGGTTCTCCCGCTTCCATTATTTCACGCAGAATCACCGCCAGCAGATCGGACTCAGGCGGTATTCGCCAGTCCGGGCTGTTAAAATAGTCGCTGATAGCACGGCTGGCGCTGTCAGGTTGTACTCTCATTACCCACCTCCGCTAAAACAAGACCCCCTCCCTTACACCTGAGCATAAGGGCGTTTAACCATGAAATAAGCTGGTTCGCCTCAGCGTAGCCGGACGGTCTGCACCGTTTTTTGCGGAGGATGTCGCGCCGATTAAAAAGATTGCCACACCGCCGCGGCTGGCGGTTTTTTAAACATAGAAGCGGGGTGAAGAGTTGTCAGTAACAGAATGACATATTTTTCTATATTGACGGGCCGGATTGAGGGAGATCGGGTCTGGCCAGACCATCGCCCGCGTGCTTCGCGCTAAAAACCCGGTGGGCTGGAAAATTTGCGCCGGTGATTGCGCTGAATCAAAGAGGAAACCGGTCTTTTGCCATTTGTGCCATGTTTTGTCGGTCACGCTGAGAATAGCCGCGTTAGACTGAACATTCCCTCTCTTTAAAATATCTGCTCATGCCACGCACTATAGAACCCTGGAAGATAAACCTGATCTCGGTCTGGTTTGGCTGTTTTTTTACCGGCCTGGCCATCAGCCAGATTATCCCGTTTCTGCCGCTCTACCTTGAGCAGCTTGGCATAACCGGTGGCGAATCACTGAGCCTCTGGTCGGGTCTAACCTTCAGTATCACCTTTGTGGTTTCGGCGGCCGTAGCCCCGCTGTGGGGCAGTCTTGCCGATCGTAAAGGCCGTAAGCTGATGCTGCTGCGCGCCGCTTTTGGCATGGGCGTGGTAATTCTGCTACAGGCTTTTGTCACCGAAGCCTGGCAGTTGCTGCTGCTGCGTGCCCTGATGGGGCTGACCTCCGGATATATTCCCAACGCCATGGCGCTGGTGGCCGCTCAGGTGCCGCGTGAACGCAGCGGCTGGGCGCTGAGCTGTGTCTCAACCGGTCAGATTGGCGGGGTGATTCTGGGGCCGATGCTGGGCGGGCTGCTGGCAGACTGGGTCGGTTTGCGTACGGTGTTTATTGTCACCGCAGCGCTGCTGATGGTCAGCTTTCTGGTGACGCTGTTCCTGATCAAGGAGACCGGTTACACCCCGGTGAGTAAAAAGGAGAAGCTCAGCGGACGCGAGGTTTTCCGCTCGCTGGATAATCCAAAACTGATGCTCTGCCTCTTTTTCACCACCATGGTGATTCAGATGTGCAACGGATCGGTGAACCCGATCCTGACGCTCTTTGTGCGGGAACTGGCACCCACCGCTGAGAATATCGCTTTTCTTAGCGGGGTCATTGCCGCGCTGCCTGGCGTCTCTGCACTGCTGGCCGCGCCTCGTCTGGGACGACTGGGCGATCGCATCGGCACGCAGCGTATCCTGCTGGCAACGATGGTCATCTCGCTGCTGCTGTTTATCGCCATGTCGTTTGTCACCAGCACGACACAGCTGGGGGTATTACGTTTTCTGCTGGGCTTTGCCGATGGCGCGATGATGCCCGCGGTGCAGACCCTGCTGGTGCGTCACTCGCGTGACAACATCACCGGCCGGATCTTCGGCTATAACCAGTCCTTTATGTATCTCGGCAATGTCGCGGGTCCGCTGCTGGGCGCCGCGGTGTCGGCGGTGGCCGGTTTCCGCTGGGTCTTTTTTGCCACCGCCGTGGTCGTGCTGATTAACGTGCTGTTTCTTAAGCGCTTTTACCGGCGTCCGAAGACAGCGCTGCCCGCGTCGGCTGGCAAATCGTCAGTTCAGCCTGCCAGCGCTGCTGAGTCAGTAAAAACTCAGGACTGACGCTGGGGCTCCAGGAGTCATCGCCGCCAACACCCATGTGGCAGGCATCCAGATGCAGCCAGCAGCCCGCTTCCGGACGCAGATGGTGGCGGTGTGATGCCTCCCGCAACTGCTCCAGGCTGAAACGGCTCAGTGAGAAAGCGAAATCGCCGCTGACCTGCCAGCTGCCGCTGTCGAGCTGACGGGTGCCGCAGCGCAGACCGTTCTCACCCGGGAAAACATAAGGCGTTGAGAGCTGATCCAGCGGCAGCTCCCAGCGGGAAAACTGCGCGGCCAGCTGGCGATCGGGATAGTTTTCATGCGGACCCAGGCCGAGCCAGCTCACCTGTTGTGGTATCTGCGTCAGCTCACAGCGTAATCCGATGCGCGCGGGCGGCGGCAATCCACGCGACTGCTCAACGGAAAGCTGCAACTGCAACTCACCCTGCGCATTGATCAGATAACGTTTACGGCTGATAAAGGCGATCTGGCCATGGGCGAGCCAGCTGTGCAGCGTCTCAATCTGCACCGCCTGTGGCAACGCATTCGCCGTCATCGACACCAGCTGGCTGCTCATCTGGTCATAACCCGCTGCTTTCCAGCGCTCGACCCAGGCATTGGGATCAACCCGTTCCGCTTCGCTGGTGCCGATGTCATTGTCCAGCGGGGCGCGAATAAAGCAGTCCTGAAGCGGTGAAAGCAGTGTGGGCTGTTCATCCACAAACCACTGCGTCAGTTCGCCGCTGTGGCGTGAAAAATGCCAGCGTTGCTGCTGATGGGTGATGACAATCTCACGGGTATCATCGTGCAGGCCCGGTGCGTGGCCGCTCTCCGGCTTTGATGGCAGCGCCAGCGATGAGGGCAGCGCCCATTGGTGCCAGGCGACACGCCAGCCAGCGGTGCTCCATTGGGTCGGTTGAATCTGATGAACCGCGACGTTCAGCCAGCATTCGCCCTGTAATGCTGGCGGTGACGGCAGCGTGATCCGCTGCTGGCCCTGTGGAACGATATCCAGCGGCACTTCTCCTTCCGTTACTACACGACCCGCCTGTTCGATGCGCCAGCGCAGCACTTCGTTGTCACTGTGGCGGAACAAATAGTCGCTGCTGACCGTAAAGCTCAGCGGATCGCCGGGATCGACGTCAAACTGCCAGAACTGCTGGGCGCACTGCGCCTCATAAAGCGCCGGATGCGGCGTGCGATCGGCAAATACCAGCCCGTTCATACAGAACTGACGATCGTTGGGTTTATCGCCAAAATCGCCGCCGTAGGCCTGCCAGGGTTCGCCCTGATCGTTATAGCGGGTCAGGCTCTGATCAACCCAGTCCCAGACGAAGCCGCCCTGCAGACGCGGAAACTGGCGGAAGGCCTGCCAGTACTTAGCAAAACCGCCAAAGCTGTTGCCCATGGCATGCGCGTACTCACACAGGATCAGCGGACGCGTCTCACCCGGCAGACCGATCCACTTTTTCAGCGACCATTTCGGCACAGCCGGGAAGGGCTGATCTTCATCAACCCTGGCATACATCGGGCAGATGATATCGGTAGCAGCGGTATCCGCACCGCCGCCTTCATACTGAACCGGACGGGTTGGATCGCTGCTTTTTACCCAGCGGTAGAGCGCATCGTGTGTGGCACCATGTCCTGATTCATTGCCCAGCGACCAGATAATAATGCTGCAGTGATTACGATCGCGCTGCACCATGCGCGTCACGCGTTCGCTATAGGCGGCAAACCAGCGGGGATCATCGGAGAGCCGGTTCATCGGCTGCATGCCGTGGGTTTCGATATTGGCCTCATCCACCACATAAAGCCCATACTGATCGCACAACCGGTACCAGAGCGGATGATTAGGGTAATGCGAACAGCGCACCGCATTAAAATTGTGCTGCTTCATCAGCTCAATGTCGCGGCGCATCGTCGCCTCATCCACCACCTGACCGCGCTCCGGATGATGTTCATGACGGTTGGTGCCGCGGATCAGCAGCGGTTTGCCGTTCAGACAGAGCAGACCGTTGTCGATGGTGACCTGACGGAAGCCGACATCATAGGCTTCCACCTCTATCAGCTGTTGATTCTCATCCAGCAGCGCCAGCGTGGCGCGATAGAGGTGGGGTGTTTCGGCACTCCACAGCGCAGGCTGTTCCACCGGCAGGCTGAGCAGGGCGCGTTCGGGATAGTGACCCCGCTCGTCAATAATGGCACTGCCCAGCGGCTGCTGACACTGAGCAATCTGCTGTTCACCCTGCCACAGCGTCAGGCGCAGCTGATAGCGCGAGCTGACGTCAGCTGGCAGAGCAACACGAACCCGGGCACGCAATTCGGCACGGTAAAACTCCGGGCTGAGCCGGGTTTCCAGCTGAACATCGGCCAGATGCACCTGCGGTTTATGCAATAACGTGACGTCACGGAAAATGCCGCTCATCCGCCACATATCCTGATCTTCCAGATAACTGCCGTCGCTCCAGCGCAGCACCATTACTGCCAGCCGGTTTTTGCCCGGCCGCAGATAAGGCGTCAGGTCGAATTCAGCGGGCAGACGACTGTCCTGAGAGTAGCCAATACAGTGTCCGTTGCACCACAGGTGAAAGGCCGAGTTTACGCCGTCAAAAATGATGCGTGTCTGCCCATTATCCAGCCAGGCTGCGTCAGTGCTGAATGTGAGCGAGTAACATCCGGTTGGATTCTCTGCGGGGACCAGCGGAGGAGTAACCGGAATCGGATACTGCACGTTGGTATAAATGGGGGCATCGAAGCCGTGCATCTGCCAGTTGGCCGGAACCGGAAGGGTCGTAGTGTCCGGCAGATCCTGCAGTAACCAGCTGGCCGGGACCGCTTCAGGCTGCGTAAAATAACGGAAACCCCACTCTCCGTTGAGGCTCTGCAGTGACGCCGAGGGGCTGTCATCCCGCGCGGCTGCTTCATCTCGCCAGCTGGCGAATGGCGGGTGCGCATCCAGCCGATGCAGCGAGGTCACGACCGGATTTTCCCAGTCGCGCCGGGAGAGGATGTCACTGAAAGCAGCCTGAGAGAGAGTCATGTTTATATCCTGTAAATGTAATGCGCTCACAATGCGCAAAATTACGCCGCCTGTAAAGTGTTCACCCTCCCGATTTGCACAAATAATTTGTGCTGTAATCCAGCCGGGATGTTGAGATTGTGCCGCCTTAATGGTGGTAAATCGTTAAGCCTGGTCAGCAAAGATGAATAGTCGCCGGATGCGGAAGAATCTCACTTGTCGCCATGCAGGTGGCTCCATACACTCAGCCCGATTTCATCACCCTGAGGTAGATATGGTACGAATCTTTAAGCTGGCTGCCGTTGTGGCATTGGTTACTGCATTAAGCGGATGTATTTTCCCGCCTCCAGGCGGCGGTGGCGGTGGCTGGGGCGGACACGGCGGCGGACCAGGCCGCGGATTTGTCGATCCTCGCTAAGCAAAAGACCGATTTCGGGCGGGCGAAACGTTTGACCATAGCGTTGATTGCAGGGAAAACGTTTCGCTCGCAAGGTTAGCCGGAATCGTCTGAGCAGACGGTGAGGAATGCGGGCTAACTCACTGAAAAAAGTAGCGGTTACCCTCTGTTTTTTTAGCCAGCGTGGTGATAATTTCAGCTTTTCTCCACCGCTGAGATAACAGCATGAAAAACCTGATTGCTGAATTGCTGGTAAAGCTGGCTGAAAAAGAGGCGACAGCCAAAGAGCAGATGGCGCAAATCGAAGCGCTGGAGATTGTTGTTACCGCGCTGGTTCGCAAGCTGGAGCCGCAACAACATCTGGCTATAACCACCAGTATTGAAACCGCAATAGACAATGTGGCCGATGCCGGAGATGAAAATGCGCAACTGCTGCGCAATTACATCGAAAAGTTACTCCGCCATCCTCGTCAGTAACAATCCCAGTGCCAGACTGGAATGGGATCTTCACATCACTTTGACCTGAAACATTTTCCGCTTTGCTTATTCGCTGCCAGAATAACAAAGGACAATCCACTGTGGAGATAACAAGATGAAAGTCGGTTTAATGGCGATGATGATGGCGGGCCTGCTGGTCAGTGGACTGGCCGGTGCGGCGGAAAAGACCCCGCAGCAGGAGAAGATGACGATGTGTAACCAGCATGCTAAATCACAGGATCTTAAAGGGGATGCGCGCAAAACCTTTATGAGTGAATGCCTGAAAAAGGACAGCAAGCTGTCGCAGATGTCACCGCAGCAGATGAAAATGAAAAGCTGTAACGGCGAAGCTGGTGATAAAAAACTGGCGGGCGATGCGCGTAAAACCTTTATGAGCCAGTGCCTGAAAAAAAGCTGATTATCCCCACGGCCACGCAGGTGGCCGCTTCTCCTTCCCGCGCAATACTGATTAAATTCCCTTCTATAACAGCACGTTAACCTTCTGATAAGCATTCATCGCCAGGCTTCCCGGTTCTTTTGCCACACTTACTGTTTGTGGGGATTTGCGCAGCACTCTGTTTTGCCGCGCAGCACAAGACAAGAACCGTTAAAGGAGCCATGTCGTGAACTATCAATTTACCGTCGACCTGAACGATCTGCCCCAGCGCCAGCCGGTTAAAAAAACGCTCGGCGAGGTGGAAGTGTTGCTGATCCGCGAAGGCGACAATGTACGTGCTTATCAGGCGAAATGCCCGCACGCAGGCGCGCCGCTGGAGCAGGGCGCGATTTGCGGCGATCGGCTGGTCTGTCCTTGGCACAAAGCCGCGTTTAATCTGGCCAGTGGAAAAATGTGTGAACCGCTGGCGTTAGCCGATCTCAAACAGTATCCGCTGCGCATTGAAGAGGGCCGGGTGCTGGTGAATCCGAAAGCGATGTCCGCCGCGGCGCCGATTGGCAGTGGGGCAGAAGCACCGGTCTATGTGGTGCTCGGTGGTGGGGCGGCGGGCAGCGCGGCGCTGTGGCGTCTGCGCCATGAAGGCTTCAAAGGCCGCGTGATTCTGGTTGAGCGGGAAGCGGATGCGCCTTACGACCGCACCGCGCTGACCAAATTTGTGCCGTCGGGCAAAATGGATATCAGCGAGGTGCCGCAGCTGCTGAAAGCGGATGTGATGGATCACGTTGAACGACTTCAGGCTACCGTGAGCCGCCTGGATGCCCAGCAGCAACGGCTGATCTTTGAGGATGGCGAGACGCTCGCCTTCGACAAACTGCTGATAGCCAGCGGCGCGACGCCAGTCCGCCCCGATTTGCCGGGCAGCGATCTCGATGGGGTCCATCTGCTGCGCAGCAAAGCGCAGACCGATGAGCTGCTTCAGGCGGTGGATGCCAGCCATAAAATCGTGATTATCGGCAACAGTTTTATCGGCACCGAACTGGCGTCGGCGCTGCGTAATCGTGACATTGACGTGACGATAATCGCCCGACAGGCGTTGCCCTTTGCTAAACAGTTTGGCGATCAGATTGGCCGCTATTTCTATCAGCTGCATGAGCAGAACGGCGTGAAGTGGGTGCAGGGCGAGATCGAAGCCTTACAGGGCGACCAGCGGGTGAATGGCGTGCAGCTCAAGGGCGGACGGTTGCTGGACGCGACGGTGGTGCTGTTTGCCACCGGGGTCGAACCGGCTACCGACTTTATCCACGATCTCCCGCTGGCAGAGGATGGCAGCCTGCAGGCGGATGAGCAGTTGCGGGTCGCTGACAATATCTGGGTGGCGGGAGATATCGCCACGTATCCGTCGGCGCAGGGGCCGCTGCGCATTGAACACTATCGCGTCGCGCATCAGCAGGGACAAACCGCCGCATGGAATATGCTGGACCAGACCGTCGCGTTTGATCGTGTGCCGTTCTTCTGGACTACGCAGTATGGCACCCGTTATGAGTATCTGGGCCATGCCAAAGAATGGGATTCATTCCAGCTGCTTGGCTCGCTGGAGGATAAAAAGTTTATGGCGTTTTATGGCCAGCAGGGGAGGCTGGCGGCAATCTGCTCATGCGGCATGTATACGCTGACCGCTGAGCTGGTGGAGCGGATGCAGCAGCCGATGACGTTTGCCGACGCGGTGGCGCTCTGTCAGGCGCACATCAGTTAAGCCGGTAGCAAGGCGGGCCAGCCAGCGTGGCGGGCCGCCTTGCGCAACAACACTCACTCTGTTAGCTGCGGCTCAGTTTCTCTGACTTCGCCATGCACTGCAGCATCGCTTCCATCACCGCCGAGCGCATGCCTTTCTCTTCCAGCACTTTCACCGCTTCGATGGTGGTGCCGCCTGGGGAGCAGACCATATCTTTGAGTTCAGCCGGATGTTTTCCGGTGGTCAGCACCATCTGCGCCGCCCCTTTCACCGCCTGTGCAGCAAACTGATAGGCCTGAGCGCGTGGCATGCCGCCCAGTACGGCCGCATCGGCCATCGCTTCGATAAACATAAACACGTAGGCCGGCGCAGAACCGCTGACGCCGACCACGGAGTGAATCAGATATTCATCCACCACGGCCGCTTTGCCGAAGCTCTCAAAAATCGCTATCACCTCGTCGATTTCCGCCTGCTCAACCAGCACGTTGGGCGTGACCGAGGTCATGCCTTCGCTGACCAGCGAGGGAGTATTCGGCATCGCACGGACAATTTTACGATCGTAACCCAGCACCGATGAGAGCGAATCGAGCGTCACCCCAGCCGCAATCGACACCACCAGCGCCTCTTTTTTCAGGCTGCCTGTCAGCTCTTTTAAGACTTTCAGAATGACATTGGGTTTGACCGCGCCGAACAGGATGTCCACTTCACGCGCCAGCGCTTCAGCGCTCTCGGCTGCGTTGATGCCATACTGCTCTGCCATCGCCTGGTTGGTCTCTGCTTTGCGATCGTAAACGAAGATATCAGACGGGGCGATTTTGCCGCTGTTGACCAGTCCGCCGATAATGGCTTTCGCCATATTTCCCCCGCCGATAAACCCGATTTTCTTTGCCAGCATCGCCATCTCCTTAGGACATTATTCGTTTTTCTCAGTGAGCTAGCTTACTTCAGCCAGCCTGAATAACAAGTCAGCCGGGCGCAGGCTGGAAAGCACGCCGCAAATAAAATTTGCCATTTAAGGGGAACCCGGCAAGATCTTACTCTTCTCTGACTGTAAGGAATCATGATGTTTATCTGGGTCGATGCCGATGCCTGTCCGAATGTAATCAAAGAGGTGCTCTACCGCGCAGCCGACCGCACCGCAACTACCATCACTTTTGTGGCGAACCAGTTTCTGCGTGTGCCGCCCTCACCGTATCTGCGCACACTGCAGGTGCCTGCCGGATTTGATGTGGCGGACAATGAGATCGTCAGACGTTGTCAGCCAGGCGATCTGGTGATCACCGCCGATATCCCGCTGGCAGCAGAGGTGATTGAGAAGGGTGCGGCGGCGCTGAATCCGCGCGGCGAGCGTTACTCACCGGCGACGATACGTGAACGCCTGGCGATGCGGGATTTTATGGATACCCTGCGGTCAAGTGGGGTGCAGACCGGCGGCCCCGCGGCGATGAGTCCGCGTGACCGCCAGCAGTTTGCAAATGAGCTGGATAGCTGGCTCACCCAGCAGAAACGCTGAAGTTAAACGAAGCTATCGTCGTCGTAATCGTTGCCGCCAAAATCATTGAGATCGCTGTTGTCGGCATAATTACTGTCCCAGCCCGTATTCTGGTCGAGGAAGGCGTTGTCGTTACCGCCGTTAAAGGTATCGGCATTGTCATCGCCACCGTTGAAGGTGTTGAGATTGTCATTCACATCGGGCAGGGGTGGCTCATTGATGATATTCACAATCTCTTCCGGCTGTGAATGGTGGAACATGCTGGTCAGCATATCGGCCATCACCACACCGCCCGCCACACCCACAGCTGTCTGCAGTGCGCCGCCGAGGAAACCGGTGCCGCGTGGTGCAGGCGCTTGTGCAGGCGCATATTGCGGCTGAGCCGGTTGCTGTGGCGCACTGTTCCACGGTGACGATTGCTGTTGCTGCTGCACAGGCGGCTGCTGACGCGAACCGCTGCCAAACAGCCCGGACAGAAAGCCGCCGCTGCTCTGTGCAGGTTGCTGCTGCTGGGCCAGCTGGCTTTCCAGCGCCGATACTTTCTCATTGAGTTTTTTCAGCGCCGCTTCCTGAATCAGGATCGCCTGTGCCATGTAGTAAGGCGCGCCCGGCTGCGCCTGCAGATGCTGGTTGATCAGTTGTTCGGCAGCGGCATCGCGTGCCACGGTCTGGCTTTCAGCCTGTTTCAGACGGCTGAACAGCCCTTCGATCAGTTGTTGTTCTTCGCGTTGCATGATGACTCTCCTGTGGCGATTGTTACCAGTATATGTGGGCGCCAGCGTGAAAAGTAAAATCGGGGCAGTAAGCAAATATTGCCGACGCATTTTAGCCGCTCTTTTGCGGAGTTTTTATCGCTCTGTAACGGCCCTGATGCACAAAACGTGCATGCATTTCCCCTTGAAAACACAAAGATTGTCGCTGTTCAGGGGACGAAAATGCGTAAATCGTGCCTGACAGGTAGAGGCCATAATAATTTCCAGTTATTATGCGTCGCATTAATAAGCTCACCATGCAGCCGCATCGCGCGGTCAGGCGGAGGAACGGCCCTGATGTCACTACCCATCTTTTTGATTGGCGCTCGCGGTTGCGGCAAAACCACGGTCGGCGAGGCGTTGTCGCGGGCGCTGGGCTACGCCTTTACGGATACCGATCACCATCTGCAACTCAGCACGCAGCGGAGCGTGACGGAGATTGTGGCGGAGGAAGGCTGGGAAGGTTTCCGCGCCCGTGAAACGGAATCGCTTAAAGCGGTGACGGCACCCGGAACCGTCATTGCCACCGGCGGCGGCATGATTCTGGCTGAAGAGAACTGTCGTTTTATGCAGGAGCAGGGCCAGGTGATCTGGCTTAGCGCGTCCCCCGAGGTGCTGGCAGAGCGGCTGGAAAGTGAACCTGAAGCGGCCCAGCGTCCGACCTTAACCGGCCGTCCGATTGCTGATGAGATGAGTGATGTGCTGCGTGAACGTGCGCATCTCTATCAGGCTGCGGCCCATCATCAGGTGAATGCGATGCAATCGCCTGAGTGCGTGGTAGAGGAAATTCTGCTGTCACTCTCTCTGGCGCGCGCCAGCTAACCCTCAGATTTTTCCCGCTTTGATCCCGCTTCAGACGGCATTGTCTATACTTATCCTATGACAGGCAGCGGCCTGTCCTGTGGAATGTTATTCAGACAAGAGGGACACAGTATGCCGACCAGACCACCGTATCCACGTGAAGCGAAAGTTGTGCCAGTTGAAAAGGGCACTGAAGGTAATAAAGTAACCTCTTACGAATTGCGTGCTGATCATCCCAAACCGAATTCATTAATCAGTGAGCACGAAACGGAAGAAGAAGCGCGTGACGCCAAAGCGCGCTACGAAGACGTTGAAAAAGAGTAAAGCTTTACTGCTGGCAGGGACGCCAGCCTGTTACACCGGATAACTGCTTATTACTGACCCGCCTGACGCTGTGCCTGAACCACGCCTCTTTTTACTCCCACCTGAAGCCGATCGGGTTATTTAAGAAGCGAAATTGACGCAGATTTACTGTTGAATGCTCTCTGCGTATGCTTCTGTTCTGCACTCTCCTTGTCTCACCAGATAAAGCCCCGCTAATCATTTTTATCCCCTTATTTTCTCTGCTGCCGATCTCTGTGTGAATCAAATTGTCGCTTGACCGATTCAGCGCCACGTTTTATTTTCATCAAACCAACAGAGGAACTTAGTTCCATATAGTGGAACACGTAACATGACCACACTTGAAAATGCTGCCGCCGTACTTCGATTGTTTCAGCACAAAGGTGTGACGCAGGGGCATGTTGGTCTCTCATTCAGTGAGGTGGTTGAGGCGTTAAACCTGCCAAAAAGCACCGTTTCGCGTCTGCTGGCCACCATGGAAAGTCAGGGGCTGCTGGAGCGGAATGCGGATACGCGCGGTTATCACATTGGTCGCGTATTGCTGGCTGCCGCCGGACATTATCTTTCGGCACCGCTGGTTGACAGCGTTTCAGCGGCGATGGTCAGGCTGGCTGCGAAGACCGGCTGCATGGGTTACGTGTCGAAGCTCGACGGGCGGGAAGTATTAGTGATGCGTATGTTTCATGGGCGTCACTTTACGCAGATGGTCACGCCGCCGGGCAGTCGGATGCCGGCTGCCGCGACCTCAACCGGCCGGGCGCTGTTAGCGCAGTTAAGTGATGAAGAGGTGCTGGCGCGCTTCCATGATCAATGGCAGGTCGCATCAGCGAACTCGCCGCAAAGTCCTGAGGCACTCTGTGCCAGACTGGCTGAGATCCGCCAGCAGGGCTGGTCACTGGCCCGAAATGAATCGCTGCCAGGCATCAGCTCGCTGTCAGTTATTGTTCATAACAAACATCATGGCGAAACGGTGGCACTCTGCCTGTCGTTTCCGTCTATGGAGTCTGAACCGGGTTTCCCGTCAGAGCTCCTTGAAGCATTACGCGCAACGGCCACTGAGATGACCGAAAAATATGGCGCGTAACTGCACACCGTTTTTATCGGCGTAGTACTTTCGCCACACCAGGGAAAACAAAGGCCTTCGGGCCTTTTTCTTTCAATCTGATCGCCACGTTTTACGCAGCACTCCGGTTGCCTGTGTCCGTCTCTCATTGCCTCCTGTATCGGTTCAGCATGCGGAGGGACGACCATCTGCAGTGGCTGTTGCAATCTCTGTGCGCATCAGAGCAGTGAAACTGATAACCGGCGTAAACCGGCCAGCAGGCGGGTAGACGTTATTTCATTTCTTCTGGACAAGGACTGGCGGGGACGTATGGAACGGGTAAATCCGATTAAGCACGTTGGCGTGGCACTGGTTTTAATTCTTCTTTCCATCGCGGGTGCCATTATTGGCATTCAGCTGATTACCACCATTGGCGTAACGCCTAACACCTCTATTATCGGCGCGCTGTTTGCCATGTTGCTGGCGCGTATTCCGCTGCAGGCATTTCGCCGTTATCGTTCAATTGAAATCCAGAACCTGGCGCAGACCGCCATCTCTTCTGCCACCTTTGGGGCGGCGAACAGTCTGTTGATGCCGATTGCCGTGCCCTGGGCGCTGGGTGAACCGCAACTGGTCCTGCCGCTGTTCTGTGGCGTCAGCGCCGCGATGCTGCTGGATGCCTGGCTGCTCTATCGGCTGTTTGATACCCGCGTCTTTCCGGCCAGTAATGCCTGGCCACCGGGCGTTGCAGCAGCGGAAGCGATCAAAGCGGGTGATAAAGGCGGACGCCAGGCGTGGCTGCTGGTGCTGGGCATCGTGGGTGGCGTCGTCGGTGCCATGCTGAAGATCCCGATGTCTGCCTTCGGCACCGCGTTTATCGGCAATATCTGGGCGCTGTCGATGCTCGGCATCGGTTTTCTGCTGCGTGCCTATGCGCAGCCGGTGGCCGGTATTGATATTAATGCGCTCTATATTCCGCATGGCGTGATGGTCGGTGCCGGTCTGGTGGCGCTGATTCAGGTCGTGATGGTGATTCGCAGCCGCAAAAATGATGCGCTGGTGGTGAGCCGCAATGGCAATGAGGTGCAGCGGGCGCTGGGTTTCGGCAGCGTGGGTTACATCGTGATTTCGGCGCTGCTGGCGCTGGCGGGCGGCCTGTGGAGTGAGATGGGCATCGCGATGCTGCTGCTGTTTGTTCTTTATGCCGCGTTTGCTGCTTTCGCCCATGAACTGATTGTCGGCATTGCCGCTATGCACTCCGGCTGGTTCCCGGCCTTTGCCGTGGCGCTGATTACGCTGATTATCGGCATTCTGATCGGCTTCCCACCGCTGGCGCTCTGCCTGCTGTGCGGCTTTACCGCCGCCACCGGTCCGGCGTTCGCCGATATGGGTTATGACCTGAAGGCGGGCTTTATCCTGCGCGGCAACGGTGCCGATCTGCAGCAGGAGCTCTGGGGACGTCGTATTCAGCTCATCGCAGCTATGATCGCCTTTGTTGTGTCGATTCCGCTGGTCTGGTACGCCCATACCTTCTTCTTTGCTGACAACCTGCTGCCGCCTGTAGCGCGGGTGTATGCCAAAACCATTCAGGCGGGTGCTGAGCCAGGTATCGCCGGTAATCTGCTGATGTGGGCGATTCCGGGGGCCATTATCCAGCTGATCGGCGGGCCGAAACGCCAGCTGGGCGTGCTGCTCGCCACCGGTTTATTAATTAATAACGCCATGGCGGGCTGGGCAGTAGTGGTGGGGATCGCCTTACGCATCATAATCATCCGGATCTGGGGCGAGCGGGGCCGGTCGCCTATGGAGGTGATGGCGGCAGGCTTTATTGCCGGTGATGCCCTCTACAGCTTCTTTCATTCGCTGTTTGCCAGCAGCAGCAAGAAATAAAAGGATAAAGCATGAGTTTGCAGCAGACCCTGGCGGTTTTTGAGTTACTGGATAGCGCCCACATTGACGGACAGCAGGTGGTGGATCTCTTCGCGGCGTATCCTGATGTTGATGCCCGCTTTACCCGTGTCTCCGGTCCCAAAGGCCGCACCGATTTTGTGCGCATTGATATTCCGGGGACGCAGGGCAAATCAGGCGGCGGCAGTGCACCGACGCTGGGGATTATTGGTCGCCTTGGTGGCATCGGCGCTCGTCCTGGTCGTATCGGCATGGTGTCAGATGCGGATGGCGCGATCGCGGCCGTTGCCAGCGCGCTTAAACTGGCGCAGATGCAGAGCAAAGGCGACAGGCTTGATGGCGATGTCATCATTACCACTCATATCTGCCCGGATGCGCCAACGCGGCCGCATCTGCCGGTCGATTTCATGGACTCGCCGATTGACGATGTCACCATGAATGATAATGAAGTGGTGGCGGGTGTGGATGCGATTCTGTCAATCGACACCACCAAAGGTAACCGCATTATCAACCACAAAGGCTTTGCCCTGTCGCCGACGGTGAAAGAGGGCTACATCCTGCGGGTTTCGGAGGATCTGCTGCGCATCATGGAGATGACCAGCGGCCGTCCGGCGGTGACCTTTCCCATCACCACGCAGGATATTACACCTTACGGCAATGGGGTTTATCACCTCAACAGCATTCTGCAACCTTCTACCGCCACGGATGTGCCGGTGGTGGGGGTGGCGATCACTGCCGAGTCGGTGGTGCCGGGCTGCGGAACCGGCGCCAGCCATGAAGTGGACATTGCGGCAGCGGCGAAGTTTGCCATTGAGGTGGCCAAGGAGTTTGGTCGTGGAACCTGTCACTTCTACGACGCCGAAGAGTATGCGCGGCTGATTTCGCTCTATGGCAGCCTGGCGCATCTGCGTCACCGGAATCACTAAGATGACGAAACCACTGGTAACGCTGACTATCGGCCAGTCTCCGCGCAGCGATATTCTGCCGCTGCTGCGGCAGCATCTGCCGGATGCGCTGACCGATCACGTCGGTTTACTGGATGGACTCAGCGCGGCAGAGATTGCCGCACGCTTCGCGCCAGCAGCGGGCGACCGGGTTCTGGTGTCGCGGCTGCAGAGTGGCGAACAGGTGCGGCTGGCGGCCTCGAAAGTGGAGCAGGGATTGCAGCGCAAAATCAGTGCGCTGGAACAGGCGGGCTATGCGACCATTCTGCTGCTCTGCACCGGTGAATTCAGCAGGCTCCGCACCCAGCGTGCGCTACTGCTGGAGCCGGATCGCCTGATTCCACCGCTCATCTGCGCCATGGTGCAGCAGCAGCGGGTCGGCATTGTCGTGCCGGTTGAGGAGCAGATTGTTGAGCAGGCAGGTAAGTGGCAGCAACTGCCCGCGCAGCCCTGCTTTGCGGTCGCCAGTCCCTATCAGGGCGATCAGGCAACCTTCGCCGATGCTGCAAACAGTCTGAAAGCGCAGGGCGCGGCGCTGGTGGTGCTCGACTGTATGGGTTATCACCAGCAGCATCGGATAGGGTTACAGCAGCGGCTGGGCGTACCGGTTCTGCTCTCTAATCAGCTGGTGGCGCGCCTGGCGGCGGAGTTGCTTCCCTGAGGAAAGAGATCACAAACGGCCATCATTTCGCGTGACAGATCAGCGGGTTCCCTTCTACACTGCCAGACACACAACATGTGCTCTGGAGAACTATTATGCTCAACGTAAGTGAGTATTTTGACGGAAAAGTTAAGTCTATCGGTTTTGACAGTGCGAGCACCGGACGTGCCAGCGTGGGCGTAATGGCTGAAGGCGAATACACATTCGGTACCGGCCAGCCGGAGGAGATGACTGTGGTCAGCGGCTCGCTTAAGGTATTACTGCCAGGTGAAACCGAGTGGAAATGGTTTGAAGCGGGTTCGGTGTTTAACGTGCCGGGTCACAGCGAATTTCATCTGCAGGTTGGCGAGCCAAGTTCCTATCTCTGCCGTTACCTGAAAGATTAAAAACATGGCCGCTTAGCGGTAATGCTGGTCAGTTAAGATTAGATTTGTAAAAGCTGCCACGGTCAAACGTGGCAGCTTTTTTTCCGGGCGAGCCAGCCGCAGTGCGGGCCAGCGCACCTCTGCTGCTGCCGGGCCGTCCTCGCGCCGCTCACGCGGTACCTTCGGCTTTGA